>JASHTT010000148.1 GCA_030040415.1 Streptosporangiaceae bacterium
CCGGACACTGCTGGCTGGGCCTACCAGCAGCTGACTGCGGTCCGCCGCGAGCATCGAGGCCACCGCCTCGGCTTGCTGGTCAAGGTCAGCATGCTCGACCGGCTCGGCGAACTCGAGCCGGACGTGAAGCACATATTCACCGGTAACGCGGGCGCGAACGATCACATGATCGCCATCAACGAGCAGCTCGGCTACCGCGTCGTCGCCGGGTCGCGCTCGTGGGAACTCGACGTGGCAGCGCGACCCTGACCCGCAGCGCCGGCCCGAGGGCCGGCGCTGCGCTGGTCCCCGGAGGGAATATTCATTTGCCCCTGGCCCGTAGCCGCAGTTAGATGCCCGGGTGCATATCGAGCAGTTCGACCCGGCCAGCGACGCCGACCGGCTTAAGGCGTGCTACGACATCGTGGCGGCGGGGGTCCCGATAGACCACCCGAACCTGCCGCCCTGGCCGCTGGAGTCCTTCACCGGCAAGTGGACCCGCAGCTACGACTCGGCTCCCATGGAGGCCTGGCTCGCGACTGACGAGTCGGGCGAGCCGGCCGGCTGTTACCTGCTCAGGCTGCCGGACAAGGAGAACGTCACCAGGGCCAGGGTGATCCTGGAAGTGCCGCCAGTCAGGCGCCGCACGGGCATCGGCTCGCAGTTGCTTGCCCACTGCGCCGATCGGGCACGGCAGGAAGGCAGGACCCACCTCTCCGCCGACGCGCGGGACGGCTCGGCCGGAGCGGGATTCGGCGAGGCTGTCGGCGCAATCGCCGGGATCCCCGAGGTGAACCGGATCCTCGACATCGACGACGCCCCGCCCGCGCGCCTGGCCGAACTGCGCGCCGAAGCGGAGCAGAAGGCCGTCGGCTACTCGCTGCTGTCCTGGCCGGGGCCGACGCCGAAGGAGCACCTCGATCAGGTCGCCGAGCTGAACAACGCCATCGAGGACGCGCCGCACAACGAGGGTGTCCAGCCCACCCGGTGGGACGCGCAGCGGATCACCGAGATGGAACAGCACTCGATCGCCTACGGGATCAGCCTGCTCACGGTGGCCGCGCGCAACGACGCCACCGGTGAGCTAGCCGCGCTTACCCAGATCGGTATCGACCGGGGCACTCCCGGGTGGGGGTTCCAGTTCCTCACCGCCGTGCTCGCGGCGCACCGAGGGTACCGGCTCGGCCTGCTGGTCAAGGTGGCCAACCTAGAGCAGCTGGCGAGCGCCGACCCGAGCGTCCGCCGGATTCTGACCGGCAATGCGGGCGCTAACCGGTACATGATCGCCATCAACGAGCTGATCGGCTTCCACGTCAGCGATATCTACCGTTCCTGGGAGCTCGACCTGACGGCGCTCAGCCGCTAGGTTCCCCAGGCATAAAGACCATCGTCGTTCGCGGTGAACAGCATGCTGTTGGAAAAGACACTCTGCGAGAAGTCGTAACCTTGCACGAGGTTGCGCAGAATGGCTCCGTCACTAGCCTTGACGAGGTAAGTGCCGTTTGGCGTGGACGTGCTGTCGAAAGTACCGACAGCAAGGACCCCGGCCCCGTCCAGCGTCGGGCTGCCGATGACCCCATTAGCCAGTCCGGTCTCCCAGATCAGCTGACCGGTGTCAGGCAGGCGCGCCTGGATCGAGCCCTGGTAAGACACCCCCTTGATAGTGACATTCGGCCCGCCGAAGTACAGATATTTGCCATTGTAGGCGGGCGTGGCAATGCACTCCTCGTCGATGTTGAACGGTCCGCCGATCGTCCGCTCCCAAGCAACCTTCATGTCGGATTGCCAGAGCATATAGAAGATGCCGTTCTTGTTACACGCGCCGACGTACTTATCACCGATGATGATGGGTGAAGCGCCGAAGTCCGTGTCGAAGCCCACTTGGCTGACGGGAAGCTGGAAATAGCCCAATAGCTTGAGTGTGCCGGGGGCGAGCTTAAGCACGGACTCCGAGTAACCGAGCAACTCGTTGTTGGGCGACGCATTGGATCCGTTGCCTGTTGACGCGTAGATGTCGCCGTTTGGCCCTACGGCCATGCTTGACCAGACCGAGCCGCCGACGTCACCCTTCGGGACCGTGTAGAACTCGGCTAGCTTCTTTCCGGTTTCCTGGTTGAATGCTATTATCCCGCCGCGGACTTGCGGCGTGTCGCAATTCGACGACACACCCATGTAGATTGTGCCGTCCGCTACCGTTGGCGAGGAATAGTTGAAATAATTGTTGACTGTCTTCGACGGGATTTCCCCCACCACTGCTTTCCACAGGACAGACAGGTTTGACGCGTTCAGCGCGTATAGGTAGCCATCCGGACCGGCTACGTAAACCACTTCCTGCGCCGGATTGCTCGGGTTGGGCGCGACCGTCGCCGTGGACACGACTCCCTGCTGTGGGCAGGCAATGTCGGGTTGTTCTCCGATGTAGATCTTATGTAGTACGCTTCCGGTCGTCTCCGAGAGCTTGTAGAACCACCCGGAATTGTCGCCGATAAAGATTGCTCCGCCCTCGGTAGTAGGGCTGGCATAGAAGGTTACGGATGGCTCGAAATTCCACATCTGTGCCAGGCGCGAGACATTGGCCGGCGTGATCGCCTTCTCGGCCGGGCTATACGACGAGTGCGTTGGCCCGTTGAGATAAGAGGGCCAGTCCGTGGTCGCCGAGCTCGCAGGCGCAGTATCCGGGCGCGCCGAGGCCGCGGTGGCGGGCGTAGCTCCGCTGACCGCTAGACCGAAGCTGAGACAGATGGCGGCTAAACCGGTGACGACTCCGCCCGTCCACCGAATTGGCCGACCAGATAGGCAGGCGCGACGTACCGCACAGCACATACGCCGCCATTCATGACGGACAGGATGTGGCATTATGTGATGCATAGCCTTATTTCCCCCCTCATGGGACAGGGCGGCCATTGTCCGATAGACGCCGTTCACCAGACATCATTCATCGCTGGCGGGCGCTCCGGGGGCGGATCCGGAAACGCCGAGCGGCGGGTTTGCGCATGCCCGGCGCGCCCGGGTGCCGTGCGTTCACGTCTTGACCGTGAGACTCTGGGCTGCGCCGCTCGCGGCGGCGTAGTTGACACCTGCTGCCACGTGCGCGACGAGCGAGCATGTGCCTGCCTTGACGAATTTCACCTTAAGGCCAGCACTCACCGTGCAGATCTTCGACGTCACCGAGGTCACCGTCCTGACACCGTCGCCGGTAGTGCTGACAACCGCGGTGAAGCCGCTGCCGACACGCCCGCTCGACGGCAGGTTGGAAATCCTCGGCGTCGTTGGCGTCACAAGAACAGGGAACTCGGTAACCGAGTTGCCATAGAAGTTCGCCACCCAGACGTCATTGCCATGTGCAGCGATCGCATCCGGGCTACTGAGGCCATAAGTAGACCCGCTGAC
>JASHTT010000149.1 GCA_030040415.1 Streptosporangiaceae bacterium
CGGCGGTCAGACCATCGACGTGACGAAGTTCGCTGCGCACATGGCCGGCATCCCGATGGTGGCCGCCGCGACCAGCCTGTCCCACGACGGCATCTGCTCGCCCATCAGCACGCTGCGGCACGAGTCCGGCACCGGATCGTATGGCGTTGTCATGCCGGCCGGCGTCGTCGTCGACCTCGACAGGGTGCGCGCCGCGCCGGGCTCCCTGGCGACGGCCGGCATCGGTGACGTGCTGGCTGACCTGTCGGCCGTCGCGGACTGGGAACTCGCCGCGGCCGACCTGGGCGAGCGGATCGACGGGCTCGCCGTGGCCATGGCCAGATCGGCGGCGCAGGCAGTGCTGCACCAGCCGGGCACGGCACACTGCGACGAGTTCCTGACAGTCCTGGCCGAGTCGCTGATCCTGTCGGGCATGGCGATGGCCGTGGCCGGATCCAGCCGCCCCGGCAGCGGCGGGGATCACGAGATCATGCACGCGATCAACCAGCTGTACCCGGGCACCGCGAGCCATGGCGAATTGGCCGGCGTCGGCGCTCTGTTCTGCAGCTACCTAAGAGGGAACGACGAGCAGACACAACTCATCTCCGCATGCCTGGCCCGGCATGGCTTGCCCAGGACGCCCGGAGACCTGGGGCTGTCGCAGGAACAGTTCGCCCAGTCCGTGGCGCATGCACCGACAACCCGCCCGGGCCGCTACACGATCCTGGAGCGGCTCTCGCTATCCGAATCTGAGATCGCTGCCAGGGTCGAGGAATACGTCAAGGCCGTCGCTACCCGATGACCTGACCTGGCTTGAGCTTCCAGCCGAGTACCGATGCGTGATGCACGGTCGGCGGGCCGAAGAGAAGCTCCAGGTACTGGCCGAGCGGTGTCGACAGTGAGGTGACGGCTACCACGTCGTTCGGTTTCATCGCCGCCAGGCTCGCCCGCACCTGCGCCTGAGTCGGCACCAGCGTGGTCTTGTACTGGCCGGCGTACAGCGCGTTGATGTACAACGCGAGCGGGTTGTCCGTGTAGGTAGCGCGCCCGGCCCGTCCGTCCCGGCCAGCCACGCCCGGTGCGATGAACATCCCGCCGATCATCGTCCGCGGGTTGTTGTTGTCCGCCTGCCAGCGCATCACCTGCGCCTCGCCGCCCCACGGGTAGGGTGCCAGCAGCACCCGGTCGGTGGCTGTGACGTGCAGCGACTGGAACGTGCTGTCCCAGCCTGCCGGCTGCGGGATGGTGGAGCCGACGCCGTAAGGAGCCGGGAACACCGGCAGCAGCGCGACAATCGCCACGCCGGTCGCGACCCTGGCGCCGTTCTTGAAGTTCTTGGCGAACCAGGATCCTTCACGCCTGGACAGATCCAGGGCGAACGCCAGTACCGCCGCCGCGCCAGCGTCAGCCAGGATGCACAACCGGTCAGGCACCATTCCGCTGACGACCGGCAGGTGCTGGACGAACTGCCAGGGCAGCAGGAAGCTCGGCAGCGTGTGCGAACCCGGCACCATCGGCTTGGCGCCGAGGCCGAACCACTCCAGCACGATGCAGGTGATGCCGGCGACGCGGATGTAGAGGTTCCGCCAGTAATAAATGATCGCCGCCAGCAGCACGACGATCAGGAAGATACCCAGGTAGGCCAGGTACTCGGGGGTCGGCTGCGGGTAGTGCGCAGCGGACCAGGCCGTGCCCGAGGAATGCAGCAGCACCGTGTCCGACGGCGTTATGAACGCATACGGCCAGGTCCCGAGGTTCGTCAGGCGGCCGTTGTAGAGAATCGTCACCGTGGCGGCGGCGGTCTTGGGTGCCACGCCATGGAACTGGACCCACAGCCCGCGGGCGCAGAGCACGAGTGCGATGACCACGCCGGTACCGAGGCCGATGAGCAGCGGCCGGAGCCTAGCGAGCACTTCGCGCGGCCTGGAGAGCCCGAGCGCGATCAGCAAGATCACGGCGGCGATCGCGGCGTCGACCAGCAGTTCCTCGCTGATGAAGAACTGCGCGGCGGCCATCAGCCCCAGCCACAGGCCGTTGCGGACCGGGCTGCCGCGGCCGGTCACCATCCGCAGCAGCCGGTCGATCATGAGCGGCGGCAGTATGGCGACGACCAGGGAGTAGTGGCCGACGCCCGTGTTGATCAGCGCCGGGGAGAAGCCGTAGAGGAAGCCGCCGAGCGCTGCCGCGAGGATGCTCGCCTGCCAGCGGCGCAGCACGTAGAACATCGCCGCTGCCGAGCCGGCGAAGCTGATCACCAGCAGCACCGTCAGGGCGACCTGAGTGCCTGCGAGCAGCGTCACCGGGGCCAGGATGATGCCGGGCAGCAGCAGCGACGTGTTCCACATGAGGTTCACGCCGTGCGGCGCGTTCATGGCTGTCGTGATAAGGGCCGGAAGCCGGAAATGCTCGATGGCAGTGGCCGTGTAGCGCATGAACCAGTTGGCCTGGTCCACGTCGGAAACGTCACCGTTCTGGGCGCGGCTGGCGGGGTCCACCCACAACTGGATGGTCACGTAGAAGGCCAGCAGCACGTAGCCGTACATGATCAGCGCCTGCGGGCTCCGGGCCCAGGCCACCCGGCGCGGGCCGCGAGGCTGCTGCGATGACTGGACCACCTCCGTGGCAAGTCTGGTCACCGATGTCTCCCCTGTCGACTGCTCTCCCGGCACGGTTGCCATATCACCCGGTCTGACCGTCGTGTCGCGGCAAAGATAGCGCAGTCCGGCAGCGGGCAGACCCAACCGGTGAAGCGCGACGATTTGCCTTTACGAAGTTTTTCCATGGCGGACGAAGGCCGCCTAAGCCACTGGTCAGTCTAAGGTACGGTCTACAACGACCGCTGCGGACCAGTCCAACCACATACTTGACCAAGCGTCGAGGTATCCAAACTGCCCCCTGCGGTCGCGGGGCGGACGCCAGAGCTTAGGCTCATTGCGCTTGCTGTCATCCTGTACAGGAGTTCCCTCGTGACCCACCTGAAGGCGGCCGGGACGCAGGCCGGCAGCCCTCGCCAGTTGCGATCTGGCTGGCTGGGCAAGGACAGCTTCTTCTGGCTGGCCCTCGTCAGCGTGCTGTTCCTGCTGGCCGAGCTGAGCCCGGAGCTGGTCCGGATGCCCCTCGGCGCCGACGAGATCGGGTACATCGCCCAGCTCAGCGCCCACGCCTCCGGAGTCCAGCTGCCGCCCGTGCACGGTCAGGGCGCCGGCCTGCTCGCGGCGCCGGTAACGCTGCTCACGACCTCGCTCACCGCGGTGCGGATCTGGATGTCGGTGCTGTCGGCCGTGGCGCTGTTTCTCGCCCTGTTTGCCTGGCGCGGCCTGCGGCCCGCGTGGGTGCTGGCGCTGGCCGGCTTCATCCTGGGCATGCTGGCCATCACCCAGCTGAGCGGGGTGCAGATCTACCCGGACTGGTGGGGTGCCGTCGCCGTCCTCGGTCTCGCCGGGCTGTTTTTGCACGCGGTTAACGGCACGATGCGCGAGCGGGTCGTGCTGCCGCTGATCGGGCTGGTCTCGCTGCTGATCGTGCTGATGCGGCCGCAGAACATCGTCTTCATCCTCGGCCCGATCATCATCGCCACGCTGCTGGTACCGGGCTGGCGGAAGCCGAAGGTCTGGGCGGCACTGGCCGTCGGCATGGTGCTCGGCGCGGCCCAGTGGGCCGCCGAGTCCGGCTGGTATGGCGGGCTGGGCAGCAGGCTGCACCTTGCGGCCCAGGAACCGCCAAGCCTTGGCCTCTACTTCTCGCTCCCGTACCAGATCAGGGTCCTCAGCGGCCCGTGGTACTGCCCGGCGGCCAGCTCGTGCCCGGGCATGGCCTACCCAGGTGAGCTGATCTGGTTCATCGGGCTGGCGCTCCTCGCCGCCATCGGGCTGGCCGTCGCCTGGGGCCAGCAGACCAAGGCGTCGTCCGCGCTGGCCGCCGGGATCGCGCTGTGGGTGGTGGTGCTCTACTCGTTCCTCGTGCCGTTCGCGGCGCCGCGCTACATCCTGCCGTCGCTGGCGCTCGGCGCGATCCTGGCTGCGGACGGGATTGCCTGGCTGGTCACCGAGTCCGGAAGACGGACGGCAGCCGCCGTCGTCGTGTCGGTGTTCCTGCTGGTCGGCGTCGTGACGCAGCGCATCGTGCTGAACCACGAGGTGGCAGCGCAGACCTCAGGCCGGCAGTTTATTGCGAAGGCAAACGCGCTGATCAAGCTCGGCGTCCGCCCGCCGTGCGCGCTCAGCAAGGTGAACTCGTCGTATATCGCCTACTACGTGGGATGCACGGGCACCTGGACAGGCGAGACAACTAGTGAATTCTTCGCCCGGATAGGCGGCCTCAGCGCCTGGCGCCAGGTCAAGGTGCCGCCCGACCTTGCGAAGCAAGTCGGACCCGTCTTCGTCAAGAAGTGAGCTACCCAGCGGCCTGTCACGGGCCGCCGGTGCCGCCCTGCTGGCTGCGGCTTAGGCCGTGCCGGGCAGGCCGCCAGGACGGCTAGTTATCACCGTCCGGCCCGGCGAAGGCGCTGGAGTCGTCGCAGATCGCGGCGTTCCCCGTGATCCCGCCGTACTTCGGCGTGAGGTTCAACGTGCCGGAACTCGCCGACGTGCTGCTGGCTTGCGGCTTCAGGCCGGTGAAGCTCGAGCCGAGTATCAGCTCGACCGTCCCCGGCGTGAGGCTCGGGTCCTGTCTCAGCGTCGCGTCGCTGAGCTGCCCGGCCAGTGTCCTGGCCTCGGCGAGGTCGGACGCCCCGGTGTACTCGATGACCGAGCTGGTGTAGTTCATCGAGGGCGCGTCGCCGGGCTGGCCGACCACGTCGAATCCCCTGGCCGTGAGGCTGGCCGATGTCGAGGTGGCGATGCCCGGCACGCCGGATCCGTTCAGCACCGTGACGTCTACCTGCGACGGGCTCACGCTGTCGAGGCTCGGCGCGCTCCCGGTTGCCTTCGTCGCATGCTTGCCGGCCTTGCTGGTCTTGGGCACCGTCGTGTCGTGCGCGATCGCCGAGAACAGCTGATCTGCCTCCGGCTGCGGCCACTGGACCCAGGCCAGCGGGTCACCCGGGTAGGGCTCGGTGGGCACCTGGACGAACTGCACGAGGCTCGGCGAGATGCCGTGGAGCTGCTCGACGATCCTGAACAGCTTGCCTGGCGTCAGCCCCGTGTCGGTGGCGATGTAGCCGTGGCTGGTGACGTCGTTGACGACGGACAGCATCTTGAGCGGATCGTGCGTCAGGCCGCTGCGCTCGATGCCCTGCAGCAGTGATGCCATCAGGAACTGGTCGCGCTGTATCCGCTCCAGGTCGGAGCCCTCGCCGATATACCTGACGCGCCAGAAGGCCAGCGCTTGCGCGCCGTCGATGTGGTGCTTGCCCGCGCTCAGATCGAGGCCGGACAGCTGATCGTGCACCGCCACCGGCAGGCAGACGTTGACGCCGCCGAGGTCGTTGATGACGTGCTCGAAGCCCGTGAAGGTGAGCTCGATGAAGTCGTTCAAGTGGATGCCAGTCGTCTCTTCGACGGTCTTCCACAGGCAGCCCGGCCCGCCGTAGGCAAACGTGGCATTGATCTGCTCGATGGTGGGCGCCGGCTGCGCGGTCTGGCCGGTGAAGCCTGGCTCAGGGCTGCAGTTGAGGATCGGGACGACCGAGTCACGCGGGATACTGAGCACGATGACTTGGTGCTCGTCGGGAGCGATGTGCAGCACCATGATCGTGTCCGAGCGCTGGCCGGTGACCTCGGCGCCGAACTTCCTGTTCACCCCGGCCCTGGAGTCCGAGCCGATCAGCAGGATGTTCATCGCGTGCGGGTCGGGCGGCGGCAGCTTGCTGCCATGCAGGTCCTTTGAAACGTTGATGTGGTCAACGCCATTCCAGTCCCTGCGGTAAATGAGGTACCCCTCGATGGAAGTGCCCACGACAAGTAGTGCAACGACAATGGCGAAACCGCCCAGAAGTTTGGCGCGGATCGAGTAACGTCTACCTTGCTGCATCCGCCGCGCCTGGCGGATACCAAGCTTGCCTCCACCAGGACCACCGCGGCCGAGCGTCATCGTCCCCTCCGGGCGTGTTATGGCGTCGGCCATTTGCCCCATCGGCCGTTGCCGTCGGCTGCCCTCATGGTACGTGCCGTTCTGAATGGGGCCTAGGGGCCGGAGTAATGATTAGTTAAGTTAGGGAATGGGTTTCGCCGTCGCGCGCTCCCACCAGCACACGGCGGACCATGCGCTCAGCCTCCCCCTCTACAGTGGTGCCGTGGCCGATTCGGATCGACCGAGTGCCAACGCCGGCACCGACCAGGAGCCTGCCGAGGCGCGCGGCAGCGACCAGCCCGACAATGCGGCCACGCCGGGCGATGCCGGTGACGCCACCCGCGTTCTGCCGCCGGCCGCCGACGCCGAGGCTCCGCCTGGGTTGAGCACGCGGGCTGCACGGGGCCTCCGCGAGCTGACCGGCCGCGTGACCGTGCTGGCTGGCCGGGCAGGCTCGGCGGCCGCCGGCCTTGGCGCATCGCTGACCCGTGTTTCGCAGCGCGTCCGGCACGGCCCGGCAACCGGGGATGCCGGGCGCGAGGATCAGGCGGGCCGGCTTAGCTCCGGCGAGGTGGCAAGCGCCACGTTTGGCAGGCTCACGGTGCTGCCCGCAGTGCTGATCGTCGCGTGGCTGGTGCCCGGGCTGTTGCTGCTGCTGGCGGGCAGCTTTCAGCCGTTGCCGGCGCTGCTCATCTCGGTACCGCTCGCGGTTGCGCTGACGGTCAGCGGGCTGCGGCTGGTGCCGTCTGCGTGGCCCCGGCTCATCCCCGGGGGGGCGACCAGCGACCGCGGCTGGGTCACCTGGTTTGGCCTGCTGGCCACCGTCGCCGTGGTCGCCGCGCTGACCGCCTGGCAACTCGGCGAGACCTCCGGTGCGGTCATCGTGCTCCGTGACCCAGGGACTTACCTGCAAACCGGATACTGGGTCGCGCAGCACGGCTCGCTGCCGATCCCGCAGTCGCTCAGCGCCTTCGGCGGCGCACATCCTGGCCTGACCTTCACGAGCACCGGCTTCGACGCGCGCGGGACCTCGGTGGTGCCCGCCGTGACGTCCGGGCTGCCGATGCTGTTGTCGATCGGATTCTGGGTGCACGGCACGGCTGGCGCGGCAGCCATCGGGCCAGTGCTCGGCGGGCTTGCCGCG
>JASHTT010000150.1 GCA_030040415.1 Streptosporangiaceae bacterium
CTGACCGTCCGGGACTCGACCATCTGGGGGAACCTGGCCCAGAAGACGACGACGGCGACGGGCTCCGGCGGGGCGATAGCTGTCGTGGCGGTGGCCGGCAGCAAGACGACGGCGACAGTGATCGGCTCGACGCTCGCGTTCAACCAGGCGATCTTGTCAGGCGGCGCCATCTGGTCCTCGGACAGCAGCGTGAAGTACGGCGCCGACATCATCGCGGACAACCAGGCGCCTACCGGCGCGGAATGCGCCGCCAGCAACGGCGGCAGCTTCAGCGACCTCGGCTACAACGTGCTGGACGACAGCACCTGCCCGCACGGCACCTCGACGAAGGTCACAACGGACGCCGCCATCGGCATCGAGCCGCCGCTGTCCCACAACGGCGGGCCGACCGTTACCGGGCGGATCGGCGCGACCAGCGCTGCTCACTTCGCGGTCCCGGTCGGCGCGAAACTGGACGGCCAGGCGTTCTGCGCCGGCACCGACCAGCGCGGGGTGCCAAGGCGCCAGGGCCCCGCCAAGCACTGCGACGCGGGTGCCTACCAGTTCGCGCCGCCGCGCATAACCGCCGTCTCACCGGCAAAGGCAGGCCCGGGCACGACGATCACGATCAGCGGTTACGGGTTCGACTTCGTGTCGCTGACGTTCGGTACCAAGCACCCGAAGTTCTCAGTCAACGCGGCGCAGACCCGGATCACGGTCACGGTGCCGACCCCGGCCGGGAAGACGACGATCACGCTGACCAACGTCGACGGGAGCGCCTCGCACGTCTTCCAGGCAACCCGCTGACGGGTCTTCCGGCCTGCGGGAACGTGCTACCAGGGGTGCTGGGCACCGGCCGATGATGGTAGCTCGATCGGCCCGACGCTACCGGGCACGGCGGCCGGGACGCGCCGGTCGTGGTGCCCGGTAGCGTGCTGGACGCAGCCGCGCGGCGGAAGGAGCAGCGCGATGAGCACAGACGTCGCGGCAGACCTCGAGGTGCACCCGGTCGGCGGCCTGATCGGCGCGGAGATCCGCGGCCTCGACCTGTCCAGTGACCACCCCGACGAGGCCTACGCGGCAGTCCGCCGCGCGTGGGCAGAGCACGGTGTCATCTTCTTCCGCGACCAGCACCTGACCGACGAGCAGCGCGAGCGATTCGCGCTCCGCTTCGGGCAGATCAGGACAAAACAACAGCTGCGCAAGGAACCCGACCAGACCCGCAACGTCGGCGAGAGCTGGCACGTCGACATGACCTGCTTCGACGAGCCGCCGATCGGCACCATGCTGTTCGCGGAGGAGTGCCCCGAGCGCGGCGGCGACACGATGTTCGCTGGCATGGTGCCCGCCTACCGGGACCTCTCCGACGGTCTCAAGCACACCCTGGTCGGCATGCGCGCCGTGCACGCGAACGTCCGCAAGCTGGGCATGGGCTATGAGAACACCTCGCCGCCCGAGCCCTCGGTCGCCGAGTACGACGCGGCCGAGGGCGTGCTGCACCCCGTCATCACCCGGCACCCGGAGACCGGCCGCAACGTGCTGTACCTCAACCCCGAGTACGCGGTGCGGTTCGAGGGCTGGACCCGCCGGGAAAGCCTGCCGCTGCTGCGGTACCTGTTCGATCACGGTGGCAAGCCCGAGTACTGCACGAGGTTCACCTGGCAGCCCGGATCGATCGCGTTCTGGGACAATCGCCAGGTCTGGCACCTGGCCGTGAACGACTACCACGGCATGCGCCGGGTGATGAACCGCATACTGCTCACCGGTACGCCGCCGGTCGCCGCGAACACCCCTTGATAACGGGAACGGGACTACCCTCGCCGCTGCCCGGGCGCGGAGGCTGCGATTGGGCAAAGTCACGTTCCCTTGTGGGGAATAGCCCGTAGCAAGCGGCTGTTGCCGCCGACGTGACGACACAGACGGATTCTCGTGAGAGCGTGCAGTTCTGGTTCGACCCCTTGTGTCCGTGGGCGTGGATCACGTCGCGGTGGGCGCTCGAGGTGGAGAAGGTCCGGCCGGTGGACGTCGACTGGCGGATCATGTCGCTCGCCTACCTCAACCTGACCCAGCACAAGGGCGAGGGCCTGAGCGAGGAATACCTGGAGCGGATGCAGCGGGCCTGGGGGCCCGTCCGGGTCTGCGCGGCCGCCGCGCAAGAGCGCGGGCCGGAGGTGCTGGGCCCGCTGTACACGGCGATTGGCACGCGGTTCCACGTCGAGGGCCGGCGGGAAGACCCGGCGACGATCACCGAGTCGCTGGCCGAGGTCGGGCTGCCAGCGTCGCTGGCGGATGCAGCCGACAGCACCGAGTTCGATGACTACATCAAGGCCTCCCACCACGAGGCGTTCGACGAGGTCGGGCTCGACGTCGGCACGCCGGTCATCCGTATCCGCGGCAAGGCGCTGTTCGGGCCGGTGATCACCCCGGCGCCCAAGGGCGAGGAAGCCGGACGGCTCTGGGACGGACTTGCGCTGGTCACCGCCGCAGACGGGTTCTTCGAGCTCAAGCGGACGCGGGACCGCAAGCCCTCGTTCGAGTAGCTGACGGGCAGAACTGTCAGAGGCGCGGCGTAGCGTTCCGCGCTATGGACGATGCCTTTGCTGCCGGAGATCGATTTCTGCTGACCCATGCGCGACTGCTAGAGAAGCGGTTGTTCGCTGCGTCCTTCCTCGGCCAGCCGCCCGAGAGCGTTGCCGACGCGCTGCGCGGCTACCAGAACGGCGACGGCGGGTTCGGCCACGCGCTCGAGGCGGACACGCGCTGCCCGGCCAGCCTGCCGATCTATGTCGAGACCGCGTTCCAGGCACTCGCGACGGCTGGTGCCGTTGACCGGGACATGGTGCTGCGGGCTTGTGACTTCCTTGCCCGGACAGCGGATCAGGCAGCGGCTGGCGGCGCCGTGCCGCCCGCCTTCCCGGTTATCGAGTCGTTCCCGCGCGCGGCGCACTGGACGGAATGGACCTATCAGCCCGCGCTGAATCCGACGGCCGGCCTGGTCGGGCTGCTGTACCAGCTCGGCGTCGACCACCCGTGGCGCGCTGCCGGCGAAGCGTACTGCTGGCGGCAGCTGGACTCGGGCGAGCCGCTCGGCGACGCCCATTCCGTGAAGGAAGTGCTGCACTTCCTCGAGCACGTGCCGGATACCGAACGGGCCGACAAGCACGTCGCCGGCATCGTGGCCAGCTTCCCCGAGCTGCCGATGTTCAAGCTCGATCCCGATGCCGAAGGCTACGGGCTGACGCCGCTCGATTACGCGCCGCTGGCCACCTCGCGTTGGCGTGACCTGTTCACGCAGGCACAACTCGACGCGCACCTGGATCGGCTGCAGGACGCTCAGCAGGCCGACGGCGGCTGGTCCATCAGCTGGGAACCGCCGCCAGGGGCCGCCGTGAACGAGTGGCGCGGCGTCGTCACCCTGCAGGCGCTGCGGACACTCACGTCCTACGGCAGGCTGACCGCGAGCTAGTGGTGACGGGCTCACTCCCCGTGCGCCACGCGGCCCGGGTCGCCATCCTGGATCCGCAGGACCGGGTCTTGCTCTTCCGCTACGACGACCCGCCGCCGAATGGCCGTCACTGGACCACGCCCGGCGGCGGTGCGGAGCCGGGCGAGGACTACCCGGCCGCGGCCATTCGCGAGCTGGCAGAGGAAACCGGCTGGACCGACATCGTGCTGCTCGGCGAGGTATCCAGGCGGGCCTTCGAGATGCAGTACATGGGCCTGATGGTCTGGCAGGACGAGCGCATGTACCTGGCGAGGACCCACGAGGCGAAGCGGGAGATCCACGGCGTCGAGGCCATGCACGCGACGGACGGGATCGCGACGTGGCGCTGGTGGACGCTGGCCGAACTGGACGCGACCGGCGAGGACGTCTGGCCCAGCGACTTGGCGGATCTCATCCGCCGCTGGCTGAGCGGGTACCGCTGACGCGGGTATCGCGGGAGGTGCGGGTCAGGCTCACGCGGCCCTATTTCGCGAAGAAATGCAGGCCGACCCAGGCCCAGGCGACACAGACCCCGACCCGGCCAGTGCGAGTGCGCATCACGTGCGTGAACACGCGGCCGAGCGAGGGCACCTTGTCGGGTCGCCTGACCGCTATCAGCTGCACTGTCACTCCCGCGGCCAGGACTAGGAGGTAGCCGAGGATCGTCAGGTAGTGGCTTCTCATCGGCCCGCCAGGTACCAGCCGAGCAGCAGCCAGGCGCCCAGCACGAGTGACCGCCCAGGGTGGCTGGCCAGCAGCGGGTCGGTGAGCGCGCTGATCGTCGGGTGCGCATAGGAGTCGGTGGTCAGGTGCGGCTGCTGGAGCAGCGAGCTGAGCTCCCACAGCCCGCCGGCCACCAGGACAACACCCCACAGCCAGGCGCGGCGCAGCGCCTGCCCGGTCAGTGCCGCGCGGCGGCGCAGCGGGCCCTGCCAGCCGATCGCGATCATGAGGCAGCCGAGTGCCAGTACCCCGGTGGTGGCGGGCCAGGAATAGCGCTTGAACGAGCCGACGACGACGGCGTACACCAAGCCGGCGGCGACAAGGCCGAGGCCAGTCAGGACCTTCCTCGCCGACAGCCCGGGCCGGCCCGTCTCCTGCCCGGCCGCGGCAGGTTCGGCAGCCAGCGCGGGCCGCGCTGCGCGGCCGCGCAGCCGGGTCCTGGC
>JASHTT010000151.1 GCA_030040415.1 Streptosporangiaceae bacterium
AACCGACTCACCGCGCCGACGCGACGGTGCACCCACTCCGCCGCGCCAGCCCGAGGCCATATTGGCGGGGAGCCCGCAGAGCAGATACCGCCTATAACACAACGAACTTCGCGAATGAGCCCAACGACGTCTAGGAAGATGATCTTCCTAGCGATATGGGTGTGCGTTTGCTGGGGTTATAGCACCACTAACCGCACACCCATAAATCGAGGCGGCGGAGATTCGCCGGTTATATCCGATTCGGGTCCGGCAGTTTGGTCGCATGGTGGCCGACTGACTGTTCTAAGTCCTGCGAAGCGGGATAAAACACTGTTTCGGTTGCGCGAGAGTGAGCTTAGGGACAGAGTCATCCCGGACGTTACAGAACTCCTCGCGCGCGTTACGTGGCCGTCGTAACCGGCGATCACGTGACGTGCCGTCGTCGTTACGCATAGCCCCAAACCTGAAGCCTCAGCCGCAGCTGCCGTCGCTGCCCGGCCGCCACCGGGAGTCTCAGCATCTGCCCCGACCCGACGGGTGACACCATGAGCGAGCAAGGCCACCACATGTCCGACATGGGCCACGAGGACCAGTTCGAGCGGGAGATGCGTGGTTATAACCGCCGTGCCGTCGACGAGTATGTCGCGGCTCTGCGGATCGACCTGCGGACCCTCGAGGACAGCAAGCGTGACCTCGAAGTCAGGCTTTCCCAGACACTCGACGAATCCGAACGGCTCAAGCTTGAACTGTCGGCGGCCCGTTCCGGCGGCAAGCCCGCGCACGAGGAGATTAGCGAGCGCATCGGCCAGATACTCAAGCTGGCCGATGACGAGGCAAGGTCGCAGCGCACCAAGGCCGACGAGGAGATCGCCAAGCTCCGCGACGAGGCACGGGCCGATACGACCAAGCAGCGAACCGACGCCAAGGCCGAGACCGACAAGACCCGGGCCGAGGCGCACGAGCAGGCAGAACGCATGCTCAGTGCCGCCCAGGAACAGGCAGAGAACACGGTGACCTCCGCCAAGGCCGAGGCCGACAAGACGCGCAAGAGCGCCACTGCCGAGGCGCAACAGGTGATGGCCGACGCCACTAAGCAGGCCGAGACGGCGGTCGCCACCGCGAAGGCCCAGGCCAAGCAGCAACTGGACGAGGCCACGGCTCGCGCTACGGCCATCCACGACGGCGCAGAGCGGCGGCTTAACCTGCTGATGTCCCGGCACACCGAGACGATCCGCAGGCTCACCGAGGTACGCGACGTCGTGACCAGCCTCGTCGCTGGGGAAACCGAGCGCGGGTCGCTGGAAGACGAGGTCGCCAGGTCCGTCGCAAACGCAGCCACTCCGGCAGGGGGGCAGGCGGGCACGGCCGAGGGACGTCACGCGAGCGCGTCTGGCCAGCCGAACGCGGCGCAGCCGGGCAGGGCAGCGGCTGGTGGCCAGCCGGCAGCGTTGCCCTCGATCCCTGGTCAGCGCCAGCAGGCGTCCGGGAGCCCGAGCCAGCAGGCTGGAGGCAACGGCGCCCCGCGAGGGGCCCAGCCGGGGAGCACCCACCACGCCGGGCAGGCTGACGCGACCCGGCACGCCGCCGACGTCAGGCGGGCGGCGGACGGCGAAGACACGACCAACGGCCTGAAGCCGGTCGGCGACTAGGACGGCGGAACCAAGCCGCTAGTCCGGGCACGGTCAGCCAGGCACCGCGGTCCGAGTTCCAGCAGCTGAACCAAGCCGGTGCCGTGGCCGGGCCGGCCAGGCGCCGCAGCCGGGACTCCAGCGGCGGGACCTGCGAGCGCAGCGGGACCGCGGCAGCCCGGAGGCCGCTAGGCGGGCAGCGTGTCCAGCTGGCGCAGGATGACACCCTCGCGCAGGGCCCACGGACAGATCTCGAGTACCGGCAGGTTCAGCAGGTCCATCGCCGCATCCGCGACAATTGCGCCGGCCGCGAGCTGTCCTGCCCTCCCCGCGGAAACCCCGGGCATCTGCATCCGCTCGGCCACTGTCGCCTGCGCGAGCCGTTCGGCGATGCCGGTGACGTCTGCGTGCTTCAGGATCCGCCGCGTGTAGGGCCCCTCGTTTGACGGTGCGGCACCGGCGATCCTGGACAGTTGGCGAAACGTCTTCGACGTGGCTACCGCGTGATTCGGCGCACCCTGGCTGAGCAAGGTACCGACAGCGTCGGCTATTTCGGCCCTGACGTGCTTGCGCAGCTTGCGAACGTCATCGGCAGAAGGCGGGTCGCCCGGCAGCCAGTCACGGGTCAGCCGACCAGCGCCGAGCGGCAGCGAGATGGCCACCGCCGGCTCCTCGTCTAGCCCGGACGCGATCTCCAGTGAGCCGCCGCCGATGTCGAGCAGCATCAGCCTGCCCGACGACCAGCCGAACCAGCGGCGCGCGGCCAGGAACGTCAGCCGCGCCTCGTCCGCTCCCGGTAGCACCTTGATCGAGACACCGGTGTCCGCCTCGATCCCGGCCAGTAGTTCGTCACCGTTGGCCGCATCCCGCACGGCCGACGTCGCGAACGCGAGGATTTCTTGGGCCCCCTTGTCCTCGGCGATCACCAGCGCCTGGCTGACGAACTCGCGCAGCTCCACGGCGCAGTCGTCGGTCAGCCTGTTGTCGCCATCGAGGTGGTCGCCCAGCCGTATGTCGGCCTTGTGCTTGAACGCGGGCAGCGGCCGACCGCCCTGATGAGCGTCGACCACCAGCAGGTGGACAGTATTGGATCCAACGTCGAGCACCCCAAGCCGCATGGCTTGACGCTACTCGACGCGCCAGCCGGGAACATCCGCGCCCGTCAGCGGTGCTGACAGCAGGTACAGGCTCACACTTTCGCCGGAGGTCACCGATGACCGTAACCAACGACAGCGACATCAGGGTCGAGCGCAGTCGCAAGCGAGTCCGGGTGCTGCTCGCCGGAGAGCTCGTGGCCGACACCAACGGTGCGCTGCTGGTCTGGGAGAACCCGTACTACCCCGTCTACTACATCCCGGCAGCAGACGTCCACGCCGAGCTGATACCAGCGGGCACGAAGGCCGCGCCGCGTTTCGGGGACGGCGAGCTGCTCACCGTGAAGGTCGCGACGGCGAGCGCCGAGCAGGCGGCGCTGCGCTATCCCGGCTGCCCGGCCGAGCTGCTCCGGGACGCCGTCCGGTTCGACTGGAACGCCATGAGCGAGTGGCTGGAGGAGGACGAGCCGGTCTACACGCACGCGCGCAGCCCCTACACGCGCATCGACATCCTGGCCAGCTCGCGGCGCGTCCGCGTGGAGGTCGACGGGATCACGGTGGCCGAGTCGGCAAGCCCGCGGATCTTGTTCGAGACTGGCCTGCCGCCGCGCTACTACCTGCCGCTGACCGATGTCCGGACCGACCTGCTGCGCCCGTCGCAGACGCACACGAGCTGTCCCTATAAGGGAACGGCCAGCTACTGGTCGGTGGACACCGGCCAGGGAGTGCACAAGGACCTGGTCTGGATCTACCGGACGCCGCTGCCGGAGAGCCAGAAGGTGGCCGGGCTCGCCTGCTTCTACAACGAGAAGGTGGACATATACCTCGACGGCGTACTGCAGGAGCGACCCGTCTCGCCGTTCAGCTAACCGCGTCCAGGTCCTCGATCCGGGCTACCGACGGCGGCGTGCTGGCCTGGAGCAGCGCGGCGGCGTCTTCGGCCGCGCTCAGCACGCGCAGCAGGTTGCCGGACGCGAGCTTCCCGCAGTCCTGCTCCGACCAGCCGGCTTCCAGCAGGGCCGCGATCAGGGCCGGGTAGCAGGACACGTCCGCCAGGCCTTCGGGCAGCGAGTCGACGCCGTCGTAGTCACCGCCGACCCCGATGTGGTCGATGCCCGCGACCTCACGCACGTGCTCCGCGTGCGCGACCACATCGGCGAGCGTGGCGGCCGGCCGCGGATGCGCCTGCGCCCACTCGGGCCGGAACCGCTTCCTGTCCTCCCAGCTGTGCGGGTCGAGGCCGCGCCGTTCCATCTCGGCGGACAGGTCGAGGTCCCAGTCCCTGGCGCGCTGGGACACGAACTGGGGCACGAAGGTGATCATGCAAACGCCGCCGTTGCCCGCCAGCCTCGCGAGAATCTCGTCGGGGACGTTGCGCGGGTGATCGCACACGGCCCGGGCGGAGGAGTGCGAGAAGATCACCGGTCCCTGCGCCGTGTCCAGCGCGTCGCTCATCGTGGTCGCCGCGACGTGCGACAAGTCAACGAGCATGCCGAGGCGCTGCATCTCGCGCACCACCTCGCGGCCGAAGGCCGTCAGCCCGCCTGCCGCAGGCGAGTCGGTGGCCGAGTCCGCCCACGGGGTGTTCAGGTTGTGGGTCAGCGTCATGTACCGGACGCCGAGCTGGTACAGCGCGCGCAAGGTGCCCAGCGAGGACGCGATCGAGTGCCCGCCCTCGGCTCCCATCAGCGACGCCACCTTCCCGGCCGCAGCGATCCGACGGACGTCCGCGGCGGTCAGCGCCAGTTCGAGCCGATCCGGGTAGTAAGCCACGAGCTGGCGGACCAAGTCGATCTGTTCGAGAGTGGTGGCAACGGCGGCCTCGCCGGCGAACTCGGCGGGCACGTACACCGACCAGAACTGGGCGCCGACCCCGCCGCGCGCCAGCCTCGGCAGATCGGTGTGCGTGAAGCCGACGGGCGCGGAGATGTCGGTCTTGGCCGGGTCGAATGAGCCAGCCTTGCGCAGCGCCCAGGGCAGGTCGTTATGGCCGTCGATGATGGGGAACCGGGAAAGAAGGTCGCGGGCGGCCGCGTGCCCGGCCGTGGCGGTATCAGAAGTCACCAGGCAAGCGTAGTGGGCGGCGGCGCCAGCCCGGCGTCGCGGGAACCGCCGGGAGATGCCAGTATGTGACCGTGAAAACGCGCAAGCTCGCCGTCTGGATCATCGCCGTGGTGGTGGTCTGCGCCGCGCTGGGCGCGTGGGCCGGTCACCACGTAGGCGGCGGCGGGCCCGGCAACATCGCCCTGATCGCGGCGACCTGCGCGGTGCTCGGCTCGTTCCTGCCGAACGCCGTGCTGTGGCTGCGCGCGCGGCTCCGCAGCCGCGCCTGACTCACCGGCCGGCCGTCCCGTCTCCGTCCGGATACCCGCGGTGCACGGCCCACTCTGGCGCCAGTATGGACATCGTGTCCGCGTTGATCCACTGGCCATCCCACCTCAGCGCGTCCCGCTTGGTGCCTTCGTAGACGAACCCGACCTTGTCATAGACACGCCGCGCCCTGGGGTTGAAGGAGTACACCTCGAGCTCCACCCGGTGCAGGCCGACGGTCTCGAACGCGTGCCCGAGGATCAGCCTGGTGGCTTCCGTACCCAACCCGCGACCGCGGTTCTCGTCTCCGAACACCACGATCCGGAAGTTGCACGACGCGTCCTCGGGAACAAGATCGTTGAGCACTACCTCGCCCACATAGCCGCCTGTCGATCGGTCGACGATCGCGAGGTCCAGCCTGTCGTCGTGCTCTGCCCGGGTGGCGTACCAGTTCTCCAGGGCCGCCAGGGACGCGTGCCCGTGCGTTCCGGTGAGCCGCATGGCCTCCGGGTCATCCCTGGCGACATAGACCGCGTCGGCGACGGCTACCGGGCGCAGCAGGACGTTGGCGCCCACCAGCGTGGGCTTGTCCGCCAGTGAGATCTTGCCGGGCATGGTCAGCGATCATGGCATAGCCCTCGCGGCGCCGGTCAACCGGATATCGGGAACGACAAGCGCGGCAGAATCTGCGATATGACAGTTGCTCGATCGATAGGACTGTTCATCGCCGCCGGGCTGGCTGAGATCGGCGGCGGCTACCTGGTGTGGCGCTGGCTGCGCGAGGGCGCGCCGGTCATCGTGGGCGTGCTCGGCGCGATGGTGCTCGTCGTTTACGGAATCATCCCGACCCTGCAGCGCAGCCACGACTTCGGCCGCATCTACGCCGCCTACGGCGGCGTGTTCGTGGTTGCCGCGCTGCTGTGGGGATGGGGCGTCGACGGCATGCGGCCCGACCGCTACGACGTCATGGGAGCCGTGGTCGTGCTGGCCGGAGTCGCCATTATCTATTTCGCCCCGCGCCATTGATGCAGCCACGCAGGGCCGCTGTGCGGGAACGGCTGATTACGGACTAAGCGGTACTGCGCGGCCGTGGCACAGTCACGCCGGCCAGCGGGATCGCGGCTTTGATCCAATGCGCGGTGCCCGCTCTGAGCTGCGCGTCGTGCTCGCCGCACAGCCGCGCGACGAATGTCCTGCCCCGGTGCGTTATCTCCCAGGTCATCACACCCAGCACCGTGCACGGCA
>JASHTT010000152.1 GCA_030040415.1 Streptosporangiaceae bacterium
AGACCGGCGCGTCGCTGCCCGACATCACCGCGGCATGGCTGGTCACCCGGGCTGTCTTCGACCTGCCCGGGTTCTGGGCTCAGCTCGAGTCGCTGGACGGCAAGATTGATACCGGCGTGCAGATTCAGGCAATCCTCGAGGGGCGCAAGCTCAGCGAGCGTGCCGTCAGATGGCTGCTGAACTTCCGCCGCCCGCCATTCGACGTGCAGGCGACCTTCGATTTCTTCGCTGCCGGGGTGCTGACCGTGGCGGCTGGCCTGCCGAAGATGCTGACCGGCCGCGATCTGGCCGGCTACGGCGAGCGCAGGGAGGTGTTCGCCAGCCGGGGCGTGCCCGCCGACCTGGCCGACCGGCTGGCGGCTATGGTGCCCGCGTACTCGGCATTCGACATCGTCGACATCGCCCGCGGCACCGGCAGGCCGGTGGAGGAGACAGCGGAGGTCTATTTCGACCTCGCTGACCGACTGCAGATCGCACGGTTGCGCGACATGATCACGGCGCTGCCGCGGGATGACCGGTGGAGCACCATGGCAAGGGCTGCGATCCGTGAGGACCTCTACGCCGCGCACGCCGCGCTGACAAGGGACGTGCTGACCGTGACCGATCCTGGCAGTCCCGAGCGCCGGCTTGCTGCCTGGGTTCAGCGCAACGACCCGGCGGTGCGCCGGGCCAGCCAGACCCTCGCCGAGATCTGGGAGAGCAACTCCTTCGAGGTCGCGACGTTGTCGGTGGCTGTCAGGGCGATCCGGACGCTTGTCTCGACCGCCACGCTGCCTGGCTGAAGTTGTCCTGCCGCGGGCCGGAACGGGCCTGCGGTACGCCCCCGCGCGGCCGCAGTTCCGCCGCTGACTGAGGCTGGCTGGCCATTCAGTCAATGGCCGCGAACGGTTCGCATGCAGGCCTCGCGTAGGCTGCAGTCATGGCAACCGACACAATGAGCGAGATTTCCGAGCTCACCGCGAAACTCGCGAGTGTGGAGGCTGTCCTCGACCCGGAGGGGATGCGCAAGGAAGCCGACAGCCTGCGCGAACGCTCGGCAGATCCCGCGCTGTGGGAGGACCAGGAGCAGGCCCAGGCGGTCACCAGGCGGCTCTCCTACCTAGACAACGAACTGTCCAGGCTGACCTCTTTGCACAGCAGGCTGGAAGACACCGCCGCTGGATTCGAACTGGCCGAGAGCGAGAACGACGAGCCCACTCGCGAGGAGGCGGAGCGTGAGCTCAGCCTGCTGCGCAAGGAGATCGACCAGCTGGAGATCCGCACGCTGCTGAACGGCGAGTATGACCTCCGTGAGGCTCTGATCAGCATCAACGCGGGGGCTGGCGGGGCAGATGCGGCGGACTGGACCGAGGGCCTGCGGCGTATCTACCTGCGATGGGCAGAGCGGCACGGCTACCAGACCGAGATCTACGACACGTCCTACGCCGAAGAGGCCGGGATCAAGTCCACCACGTTCGCGATCAAGGCCCCGTACGCCTACGGCACGCTGCGCGGCGAGCACGGCACGCACCGCATGGTGCGGATCTCCAAGTACGACAACCAGGGTCGGCGGCAGACGTCGTTCGCCATGGTGGACGTGCTGCCCGTGGTTCAGCAGGTCGACCACATCGACATCCCCGAAGACGAGATGCGGATCGACGTGTTCCGCTCGAGCGGGCCGGGCGGCCAGGGGGTCAACACCACCGACTCAGCGGTCCGCATCACTCACCTGCCGACCGGGATCGTGGTCTCCTGCCAGAACGAGCGGAGCCAGATTCAGAACAAGGCGACCGCCATGGCGGTGCTGCAGGCCAAGCTGCTTGAACGCAAGCGTGAGGAGCAGGCCGCCAAGCTCAACGAGTTGCGTGGCGATGGCGGCCGGAGTTGGGGCACACAGATCCGGAACTACGTGCTGCACCCCTACCAGAACGTCAAGGACCTGCGCACCGGCTACGAAACCGGTAACACCGCCGCCGTCATGGACGGCGAGATCGACGACTTCATCGAGGCCGAGATCCGCTGGCTTCGCTCGCAGGGCCTGTAGCGGGGGTCAGGCGGCCGGCCCCGAGCCGTCGCGGTGATCGCGGCAGTTAGCGCTGGCTGTCCCGTTCCCTCTCGCAAGACAAGCCGCGCTGCGCCGCGACGCGTGCAAGCTCGCGCCAGCGCTAGTGCAGGTGGGTGGCGGCCAGCGCCAGCAAGGCGAGTACCAGCAAAATCGCGGCCACCAGTTGCACGCTGATGCCGTGCGACTCGTGGTGCACGTGGGCTCGCGCTTCGCGGCACGTCGGGCAGCGGCCTTCAGAGACCGGCCCAGCGCACTGGGCACAGATTAGGTGCTCGCAGCTCATCTGGCTCCCGTCCGGCCCGGTGCTCGCCCGGCCAGTTCGACGATGTTGGACGTTCCAAGCCAGTTTCCCCCCTAGACTGGCCCGAGGCCAAACCGGGGCAGGAAACGTGCCCGGCAACGCTGTCAGTATCCCGCCTACCAGTGCGATGGGCCAGTGATCCATTTCGACAACGTCACGAAGACGTACCCGAATCAGGGCCGGCCGGCCCTGGAGAACGTGAGCCTCGACGTCGAGAAGGGTGAGTTTGTCTTCCTGGTCGGGCCATCAGGGTCGGGGAAGTCGACGTTCCTGCGGCTCGTGCTCAAGGAAGAGCGGCCGTCGTCCGGGCGGATTCACGTGGCTGGCAGGGACCTCGCGCGGCTGACGAACTGGAACGTGCCGCACCTGCGGCGCCGGATCGGCTGCGTGTTCCAGGATTTCCGGCTGCTGCCCAACAAGAACGTCTACCAGAACATCGCGTTCGCCCTGGAGGTCATCGGCAAACCGCGCCAGTTCATCAGGAAGGTCGCGCCCGAGGTGATCGACCTGGTCGGTCTCGAGGGCAAGCGCGACCGGATGCCGGACGAGCTGTCCGGTGGCGAGCAGCAGCGCGTGGCCATGGCGCGGGCGTTCGTGAACCGACCGATGATCTTGCTGGCCGATGAGCCCACGGGAAACATCGACCCGGCTACGTCGATCGGGATCATGAAGGTGCTCGACCGGATCAACAGGACGGGCACCACCGTGGTGATGGCGACGCACGATGCGGCGATCGTGGACTCCATGCGCAAGAGGGTCATCGAGCTTGAGTACGGCAAGGTAGTCCGCGATCAGTCGCGCGGGGTGTATGGCCAGGCATACTGACCCGTCGCCCCGGAACTGATTACCGAAGGATTCAGCAACATGCGTGCCCAGTTCGTGTTCCATGAGGTGTGGATCGGCCTGCGCCGGAACCTCACCATGACGATCGCCCTGGTCGTCGTGGTGGCGATCAGCCTCTCCCTGCTCGGCACGGGCCTGCTGTTTGTCAAGCAGGTGGACAGCACGCGTACCTTCTGGCAGAGCAGGGTCCAGCTGTCGGTGTACCTCTGCACGACCTCCGACCTGTACGGGAACTGCAAGCAGAACGGTGCGGTCACGCCCGCCGAGATCCAGAGCATCAAGCAGCAGCTGACGAGCAACAAGGACGTCACCTCTGCCACCTTCGTCTCGGCGAAGGCGAACTACACGCTGTTCCGGCAGGAGTTCGCGTCCAACCCGGTCGAGAAGTACGCGCTGCCGGACCAGATCCCCGCTTCGTTCGAGATCAGGCTGCGCAATACCCAGGCCGACGCTGATCCGGTGTCCGAGGTCGTAGACGGCTATCCCGGCGTCTCAGACGTGGTCAACGACTCGACCATCCTCGACCAGTTCTACAAATTGCTCGACGGGGCCAGGAACGCGGTCGTGGTGATCGCCATCTTCCTGCTGGTAGCGGCGATCATGCTGGTTGCCAACACGATCAGGCTGTCCGCGTTCAACCGGCGCCGGGAGACGTCGATCATGCGGCTCGTCGGCGCATCGAATTTCTACGTGCAACTCCCGTTCCTTGTGGAAGGCATGATCGCGGGGTTGCTCGGCTGGCTCGTCTCGACCGGCCTGCTTGTCCTGGTGAAGTCGCTCCTGCTGGATAGCCTCCAGCAGTACTTCCCGTACGGTATAAGCCTGAGCACCGCTGACCTGATCGAGGTGGTAATCGTCGCCATGATCATTGGTCTGCTGATCTGCGGAATCACCTCGTTCCTGACGCTCAGGCGCTACCTGCGCGTGTGACGGCCGGGGGACCCGTGGCTGCGGAACAGGGTGTCAAGGTCGTTGCCAGGAACCGGCGGGCGAGGCACGAGTACGAGATAATCGACACAGTTGAGGCGGGCCTAGTCCTCACGGGGACCGAGGTAAAGTCGCTGCGCGCGGGTAGAGCCTCTCTGGCGGACGGGTTCGGCGAGATTACGGACAGCGAAGCCTGGCTACACGGAGTTCACATTCCCGAGTACGCGCAAGGCACCTGGACGAATCATGAGCCCACGCGTGTCCGTAAGATGCTGCTGCATCGTCAGGAGATCGACAGGCTTGCTAGCTCGACCAAGGAACGGGGGCTGACACTCATCCCGCTGTCCTTGTACTTCAAGGACGGCAAGGCCAAAATCGAGCTAGGACTGGCACGTGGCAAGCGAACCTACGATAAGCGACACGACCTGGCCAAACGGGACGCTGCCCGAGAGGTCGATCGTGAGCTGCGTCGGCGGAGATAGCGGAGTGGCAAATGGCACTCCGCTCCGGTAGTCGCACCAAGCGAGCCGGGGCGCACCGTGCTTCGCGGCCCCCGTCGCCGGCGCGGCCACCCGTGGTTGGCAAGGGCGGGGACAGCAGAGCCGGGGTAGGGGTGGGCCTTCGGTCGCGGGCGGTACTTGTCCGCACTTCCGTTGTTGTCGTGCTGGCCGCCATCGTCGGCGTCGGCGTCGCTTACGGGGGGCCGTCATCGGCCGAGCCGACCGTCTACCGGTTCCTCCTGGATTGGCAGTCCAAGCAGTACCTGCAGGCGGCCAGGCTGACGACCGGGCAGCCGCGGCTGGTGGCAACCCAGCTGTCCGCGGCGTACCGGCAGCTAGATGCCACCTACCTCAACCTGACCATGGCTGGCATCAGCCAGCACGGCAACTCGGCTGACGCCCGGTTTGACGCCTCGATCGCCCTTGGCAGCACCGGCCTGGTGTGGTCTTACCTGGGCGGCTTCAGCCTGCGCGACGGCACCGCAGGATGGCAGATCGTCTGGCGCCCCTCGGTGATCATGCCGAAGATGCGCGCGGGCGAGCGGCTGGCGGTGGTCAGCAAGGAACTGCCCCGCGCGGAACTCCAGGACGCTTCGGGCCAGCCGCTGACCGTGCCCTCGCTGACCTACGAGGTAGGTGTCATCCCAGGTCAACTGGCTGATCCGACGGCCACCGCGAGTCAGATCGCCGACGTTACCGGGTTGCAGGCCGGCCAGGTAGAGGGCCAGATCGAGGCGGCGCCATCGCGGGAATTCCTGGAGCTGGTCACGCTATCGCCGGGGCAGTTCAGGCTGCGCACCGCGCTTTCACACGTTGCAGGTGTGATCGTCAAGCCCGTTGTCCGGCGGTTGTTCGACAGCATCGCCCCGGACGTGGTCGGGACCGTGGGCACCGAGGCGGCCAGCGTGCTGCGCGAGAACGGGCTGCCCTACCTGCCTGGCACCACGGTGGGCCTGTCCGGTCTGCAGCAGTATTTCCAGAAGCCGCTCACCGGGACGCCGAGAACGGAGGTCGTACTCCAGCGCGCGGGCGTATCCGTTGACGTGCTGAAGATCTGGAAGGGTTCGCCGGGTAGGCCCGTGCGCACCACGCTGGAGGCCGACGTCCAGCTGGCGGCCGACCGTGCTCTGGCCCATCTGCCCACGTCGGCGGCCATCGTCGCGGTTCAGCCAGGTTCCGGTGGGATTCTCGCGGTTGCGAGCCACGCGGCTGCCGGGATGCCCGCGCTGAACCCGCTCGATGGCCAGTACCGGCCCGGCCAGGCCTTCACGATCGTCTCTTCGGCGGCCATCCTCGGTACCGGGGTGACTCCCGGCAGCACCGTGTCTTGCTACCAGAACAACCCTGTCGATGGCCAGAGCTTCGTGAACGACCCGCGGGAAAAGGGTCTCGGCGGTGACGCCACGTTCCAGAAGGATTTCGAGTTCGCTTGTTCCACAGCCTTCGCTGGCCTGTCCATGTACCTGACGTCCGCAGACCTGGCCAAGGCTGCGGCCGAGTTCGGAATCGGCAGCTGGCAGCTGCCGCTCGGCAAGTACTTTGCCGGCAGCATCGGCCAATTCGGTGATCCGGCGAAGCTCGCCGCCGACACCATAGGCGACGGTGCCGTCCGGATGAGCCCGCTGGACATGGCGCTGGCGGCGGCCGTGGTCGACTCTGGCAGGTGGCATCCGCCGTCGCTGGCCGGCGACCCGAGCAGCAGGCAGCAGGGCGTCATGAGCGCTCAGGTGCTGACGAACCTGCGGCAGCTGATGCACGAGGCCGCGACCTCCGGGTCGGGCAAGGCGGCGAACGTGGGCGGTGACGTGTTCGGCCAGGTGGGCAGCGCCCCGTTCGGCGCGCATGGGATGCGTATCAGCTGGTTTGTCGGCTATCGGGGT
Source organism: Streptosporangiaceae bacterium (assembly GCA_030040415.1). Classification (GTDB taxonomy): domain Bacteria; phylum Actinomycetota; class Actinomycetes; order Streptosporangiales; family Streptosporangiaceae; genus JAJYUU01. The sequence goes on from JASHTT010000152.1 coordinate 6,496, forward strand.
AATGGCATTGCGTTTGCGGTGGTAGAGCTGAGCAAGTCGGCAACTGACTCGGCAGCTCCGCTAGCCGGTCAGTTTCTGCGTAACATCCGGACTGGATCCTGACCTGTTCATTAGCACTCTTTTAGTAACTGCGAGCAACCAATTGGTAGCTCTCTGGCGTCTTCTCTAGTGACTGGGGTGCCGCTTGGGGGGTTGCGGCCCAGTCGTCGTGATGAGAACCGGGCCTCATCTCGGGGGAGGCCCGGACATTGGGACCGGCCCCGACCCTGCCGGTCAAGCCCCCGTGAGTGCATCTCGGCCACCGCCAGCGCTCACGGGGGTATCTCATCACCTTCCGGTGGATGCCCGATGGGCCCGCGCTCTGCGGCCAGCCCGTCGGGCATTCTGTTTCCCGTTGGCCGGGCTGGTTCGGGTCGGCCCGTTTGGCGCCGGCTGGCTTGTTTCGCGTCGGCCGGGCTGTCGTCTGTTTAGGGGCATGGCCAGGGCCATATCGGGCAGTACGGTCAAGACGGAACTCGATCACCTTGGACGAGGGCCGGAACAGTCGGGTATCGTCTGCTGTTACAACTCAAGAGGGGGTGACTGGTTTCGACTTCGGTG
>JASHTT010000153.1 GCA_030040415.1 Streptosporangiaceae bacterium
TGCGACTACGAAGCCTACGTCCCTGACCTCCTCACGGGCCGGAGGATCGACTTCGACGCCGACACAGCGGCTGACATCGCCGATGCCGAGCGCTCGATCGCGGTCCTGGACGCCCAAGCCTCTACCTTGACCGACACGGAAGCGCTCGCCCGGATCCTTCTCCGCGCAGAGTGCGTCGCTTCATCACGCATCGAGGGCCTCGAAGTCGGCGCTCGGCGCCTGCTGAGAGCCGAGGCAGCCGCCGAGTTGGGCGAACAGCCCTCCGACGTCACCGCCACTGAAGTACTCGGCAACATCGACGCGATGGCCACTGCCATCCGGGCTATCACGCCTGGGACGCCGGTCACCATCGATCTCCTGCTGGCGTTCCATCGGCGGCTCCTCACGGGCACTCGGCTCGAGGTGCACGCAGGGCGGATCCGAGACGAGCAGAACTGGATCGGCGGCAGCGACTACAACCCCTGCTCGGCGGCGTTCATCCCGCCGCCACCGGAATACGTGCGCGGACTTCTGGACGACCTTTGCGGCTTCTGCAACGACGACGCGCTTCCCGCGGTCGCCCAGGCGGCCATCGCGCACGGTCAGTTTGAGACCATCCACCCGTTCGCCGACGGAAACGGCAGGACCGGCCGGGCGCTGATTCATTTCGTCCTGCGCAGGCGTGGTCTCGCCACTCGCGTGCTGCCGCCGATCTCACTGGTCCTCGCGACGTGGGCCAACGACTACGTCGCGGGCCTGGGAGCAACCAGGTACCGGGGACCGGCGTCATCCACGGCCGCCCGGGACGGAACCAATCTGTGGATGGCCAGGTTCGCGGCAGCTTGCACGCGGGCTGTCGCGGACGCGACCAGCTTCGAAGCCAGGGCGCGGTCGCTGCAGGACGAATGGCGGGCCAGAATCGGTCCGGTCAGGGCAAACTCCGCCACCGACCTGCTGCTGCACGCACTTCCCGGAGCTCCGGTCATCACCGTCAGTTCCGCGGCCGCTCAGCTTGGCAGGACGTTCCAGCCCGTCAACGGCGCAATCGCGCGACTGGCTGAAGCAGGCATCTTGAGGCAGGTCAGTGTCGGCCGGCGCAACCGGGCCTTCGAAGCACCCGACGCGATCGAGGCGTTCACAGCCCTCGAACGGCAACTCGCCAGCCCGGATGGTGACACGCGCATCAGCGCGCCCTCGCGTCGCGTTCCAGCTCGGCAACCTTTCCAGAGCTGAACCTGCGCTGGGGGTGCTTCAGCCGTCCGCCGCCCGCCCGCGTGTGCCGCCGCCGACTGTCGGTGCCCGCCGATACCGTCCCTTGCATGACGGAAGTCCTCCCCGGCGAGATCGATCTCTGGTCGGTCCAGGCTGCCGTCGGGCCCGTCGCGTGGGCCGCGGCGCAGCGCGCGCTTGAAGAGCGCACCGGCGGCCGGGTCATGTGGGACCCCGCTCAAAGCGCGCTGCTCGGATACGTGCAGGCGAGCGACGGTTACTTCCGGACGACCATCCAGCTCACCCCCGGCCAGCCGTTACGGTTCGCCTGGAGCTTGTGCACCTGCCCGCGACAGAACGACTGCGAGCACGCCGCCGCGCTGACGCTGGCCGCCGCGCAGGCGTGCGGGCAGCGCATAGCAGCGGACGCCTCGCCCGGATGGGAGCGTTCGCTGTCCGCACTTCTTCAGGGCGGGAACGGGACTACCCGGGCCACCGCTGGCCGCACGCTGGCCGTCGAGGTGTCGGTCCGGGACGCCGTTTCCGCGCGGCGAAACAGCGACAGCGCAGTCTGGCCGGACAGTCTGCTGACCATCGATGCCCGGCTCGTGCAGCCCGGCAGGAGCGGCTGGGTGGCCGGTCAGCTCGCCTGGAGCAAGCTCGACGGCCTGCGTTACGAGGGCGGGTTTCCGGCCGATCACGTCCGGCTGCTGCGGGAGTTGTACTGGACATACACGTCGGGCGACCGCAGCGGCGCCTATTACGGCGGCTACTACGGCAGCGGCGAGCAGCGCTACATCGACCTGGCGGGCTTCGAATCGCGCCAGCTGTGGGCGCTGCTGGACGAGGCGGCTGAGGCCGGGCTGCCGCTGGTGTACCCGAGGAAGCTGGGCCGGCTGCCTGCGTACGGGAGCGCGGAGCTGTGCCTGGACGTAACCGGCGGCGAGCGCGACGGGGACTTGGTGGTCAGCGCCGTCATCCGGGTCGACGGCGTGCACGACGAGGTCGTGCCGTTGCGCTTCATCGGCTCGGAGGGCCACGGCCTGGCGTATACCAGCTCAGCCGAGATGAAGCGGAGCGGCGACCCGGCGGGCTGGCGGTTCGGGCTTGCGCGGCTGGCGAAGCCTGCGGGCAGCCAGTTGCAGGATCTCGTCACCAACGGCGAGTCCCTGATGATCCCCGCCGAGGAAGCGGACAGGTTCCGTGCGGAGTACTACCCGCGGCTGCGGCAGGCGGCAGCGGTGATCTCGTCCGATGAGTCGTTCAGCCCGCCGCTGATCTCCGAGCCCACCCTGGTGCTCGCCGCCGATTACGGACCTGACCACAGCGTCGATGTCAGCTGGGAGTGGCTGTACCAGGTCGGTGACTC
>JASHTT010000154.1 GCA_030040415.1 Streptosporangiaceae bacterium
GCGGTCGGGTCCCACATTTCGGTGTTGTCGCCCGCGATCGTCACCGAGGGCGATGCGTCGCCGGTCGACCCCGGCGAGTACTCGGTGACCGATGGGGTGTCGGCGTTTGCCACGAAGATCGTGCCCTCCGCGGGGGGCCCGGCGGAAGCGGGTGCGCTGCGGGCGGACGATGACGTCCGGCCATGGGCGGCGGACAACATCGTGTGCCTGGCAGGCGATGCCAGGAGGCGGGCGCTGCCGGCGGAAGCGGCCGAGCCGAGTCCCGGCACCGCTGCGAGGAAGACAATGGCCAGCGAACCGGCAGCCACAGCGGCCGCCCAGTAGCGCCAAGCCGGCCCGCCGCGGGTTAATGCGGCTCGAACTGCGCGACGTGCTGATCTTGAAGTTCTCATGGGGGCAGTATTCGCTCGGTAGCCGGGCGGTCGCAGCGTGGAAACCCACACAGTTTGACCGCAGCCGACCCGCCATGCCGCTGCCGAGGGTCAGGTCATCAGTTAGCTGCGGATATGCGCCGCTGCGGCTATCGCACCCGCTCGCGGCGGGTGCGGATGAAGTCCTTGACGACGTACTCACCGAGGCTGTCCGGCAGCGCACGCAGCACGCGGCCACCGTTACGCCGCGCGACCTCGTCGACGAACGAGGTGAGCCGTTCGTCGTCGGCCAGCATGAACACGTTCAGGGTCGCCCGCCGCCTGGTCATCTTGTCGACCTCGGCCAGCGTGAGCTCGAGCGTCTCCGGCGAGGGCGGCCAGTCGAACCAGAACCTGCCGTCACGGCGCAGGTGCGCTGTCGGCTCGCCGTCCGTGATGATCATTACGACGGGGTTGTGCTCGGGCCGCTTGTCGAGGAATCGGCCAGCCAGGACGAGAGCGTGATGCAGGTTAGTGCCTTGCACCATGTCCCAGCTCAACCCGGCAAGCTCGGTCTCGCGCAGTTCGCGTGCATAGTTCGAGAACCCGATGACCTGGATCGCGTCCTGCGGGTACTGGGTGCGGACGAGGGCGTGCAGGGCCAGTGCAGTCTGCTTGGCCGCGCCCCACGTACCTCGCAGCGCCATCGAGTAGGAGAGGTCGACAAGCAGGCAGACCGCGGCCGAGGCGCGCCGCTCGGTCTCGCTGACCTGGAAGTCGCCAACCGACAGGCGCACCCGCGGCCGGCCTCCGGCGTCGGCCACGCTGCCCGGCGCGGCCTGCCGTAGCAGCGCGTTGCGCACCGTGGCCGCCGCGTCGATGGCTTGTTCGTCGCCGAACTGCCACGGACGCGTGCTGCCGGTGTACTCACCGGCCTGGCCGGCGTCATGCTGTTCGTGATCTCCCATGCCGCCCTCCGGCAGGTCGGCGAAGACCTTCCGGAGCGCGGTCTGACCGAGCCGTCGCACTGCCTTCGGCGTCAGCTCCAGCTTCCCGTTGCTGCGTTGCAGGTAGCCCTGGCGCTCGAGTTCGCGCTCTATCTGGCGGAGCGCCTCCATGTCGTCGACTGCCTGCCGGCCGAGTGCCCGCCGCACGGCCTCCTCGTCGATGTCGTCCATGCGCGCCCCGGGGTAGTCCTGGCGGAGCGCATCCTCGAGGTCGGCTAGGTCGGCGAGCTCGGAGAGCGCGGTGGTGGCGTCGCTCAGCCCGAGCGGCTCGGTCCCGGTCATGCCGGGCCTCGGCCAGCCCGAATCCATGTCCGGGCGGCGGGCCCTGAGCTGGTCTGCCAGTTGCATCATCTCCGCTGCGAGCCCGGCATCCTCCAGCGCCTGCGCCATCAGGCCGGCAAGCTCGTCCCGCTGATCGTCAGTCAGAGAGTCCAGCAGCCGCTGCGCTGCCGACATCCGGCGCGCCAGCGCGTCCACGAGTTCTTCGAGGTTGGCTGGATTGTCGGGGAACATGTCACCGAAGCGCGCCATGAAGTCCTCGAAGTCGGCCTGGGTGTGCTCACCCCTGGCATCCGCCTCGAGCATGGCGTTCAGCGCGGCCATCATGTCCTTCACCCGCTGCATGGCCTGCGGGTCGGGGTCGGCCAGCGCATCCCGGATGCCGCGGAACTGGCTGTCCAGCACCTCGCGTCGGAGCAGCGACCTTAGCTGCTCGAAGGTCGCGCGCGCCGCGTCCGACTGCCAGTCGTAATCCGACAGCTGCCTGATGGCCTGCGCGGTGTCCGACGGGAGCGCGTCCAGCTCCGCCTCGCGTGACCGCGCGGAGTCGCTCGGGTCCGGGAAAAGCTCGGCTCGCTCCTGCCCGATCGCCGTGTCCAGCAGCGCGCGCGCCTGGTCGAGGATGCCGTCCAGGCGCCCGCGGCTGCGGATCTCGCGCTGCCGTTCCCGTACCCGGCGCAACAGGTCGTCAAGGCCGCGGTGGCCGGACATGCCGCGGCGCAGCAACTCGCGCAGCGCGCTGGCCGCGTCCGTGCCCTCGAGCACCGACTCGCCGAGGGCGTCGACCGCCCCGCGCACGTCGTACGGCGGCTCGAGCGGGTCGGGGCCGCCGGCGTAGGGACCGTAACGGAACGCGGTCAGATTGGCTCACCTCCGGTGCGGCGCCCGGGGCCAATCCCGGGCGCACGAGTCAGGTCCGGTAGACAATGCCGCCGTCGACGGAGTCCTTGGACAGGCGTCGCATCAGGTAGAGGCCCTCCAGCGCGAACTCCAGCGCGGCGGCCGCCTGACCGGGCGACTCGCCGCCGTCCATCTGCAGCCGCTCCATGATCTTCGCCAGGCCGTGCACCTCGCCGACGCGCCGCAGCAGTTCGCTGGCCGGCAGCAGGTCGCTCGTCTCCACCACGCCACCATCGGCGAACCGGGCGAGCAATCCCGACAGGTCAGCGTTACCGAGCGAGGCGCGGAAGGTGTCGTTCGTTGCCCTGCGCAGCAGATGCTCGAGCACCTCCTGCTCCCTGCCTTCCTCGCTCACCTCGAACTCGATCTTGCCGCGCAGCGTGCTGAGCACCGCTGGCAGGTCACACACGCGCGCCACTGGCTGGTCCTCGCCGGTGATGGCGGCCCGGCGAACGGCCGATGCGGCCACCGACTCGGCGGCCGCGATCGCGAACCTGGCGGAGACCCCCGACCTGGAGTCGACGGCCGGCGACGCGCGCACCAGCCGGGTAAACCTCGCGATCACCTGCATCAGGTGCACAGGGAGCGTGGCACCTGGATCGCCGCCCGGCCAGGCCAGTCGCGACTCCTGGCCGATGAGCGCCAGCTCGGCGTCCAGCGACATCGGATAGTGGGTGCGGATCTCCGCGCCGAACCTGTCCTTCAGCGGGGTGATGATCCGCCCCCTGTTCGTGTAGTCCTCGGGGTTCGCGCTGGCCACGAGGACGAGGTCGAGCGGCAGCCGCAGCGCGTAGCCGCGTACGCCGATGTCGCGCTCCTCCAGCACGTTCAGCAGCGACACCTGGATCCGCTCGGCCAGGTCGGGCAGCTCGTTCAGGCAGAAGATGCCGCGGTTGGTCCGCGGGAGCAGGCCGAAGTGGATCGTCTCGGGGTCGCCGAGCGTCCTGCCCTCCGCCACCTTGACGGGGTCGATGTCGCCTATCAGGTCGCCGACACTGGTGTCAGGCGTGGCGAGTTTCTCGCCGTACCTGTCGGTCCGGGGCCGCCAGGCCACGGGCAGATCATCGCCCTGCTCTGCGGCCAGCCGCAGGCAGCGGGCGCACACCGGGTCGTACGGGTGGTCGTTGATCTCGCAGCCAGCAACGACCGGTGTCCACTCGTCGAGCAAGCCGGTCAGCGTACGGATCAGCCTTGTCTTGCCCTGTCCGCGCTCGCCCAGCAGGATCACGTCGTGCCCGGCGATGATGGCGCGCTCGAGATGCGGCAGCACGGTCTGGCCGAACCCGATGATGCCCGGGAATGCGTCCTCACCGGCTCGCATTTTGCCGAGCAGGTTCTGCCGCAGTTCCTGCTTGACAGTCCGGTGCTCGTACCCGCTCGCGCGAAGCTCGCCGAGGGTGCCGATCTGCGGCGGTGGTGACATCGGTGACTGAGCTGATGACGGCTGGCGCGAGGTCGTAGGCTGCACCATTCGACACTATGTCGTGGTGGCCACGATCCGCATCTCGGGAGGCTTGATGGCGGATACAGGCCCGGCGCTGGCGGTCGACATCGGCGGCACCAAGCTCGCTGTCGGCCTGGTGGAGCCGGCCGGGCGCGTGCTCTCCCGGCAGCAGGTTCCGACGCCGGTAAGCCTGGATGCCGAGTTGCTGTGGCGCACGCTCGACGTCCTGATCAGCGCTGTGCTCGCCGAGGCCGGCCTTCGTCCTGACGAGCTGGCCGGCTGTGGCTGCGGCTGCGGCGGGCCGATGGAGTGGCCGTCTGGCGTGGTCTCGCCGCTCAATATCCCTGGCTGGCGTCGCTTCCCGCTGCGCGACAGGCTGAGGCAGCGGCTCGGCCAGATCCCGGTCCGGGTGCACAACGACGCAATCTGCATGGTGGCCGCCGAGCACTGGCTCGGCGCTGGCCGCGGCTATGACAACGTGCTCGGCATGGTGGTCTCGACCGGCGTCGGCGGGGGGCTGGTGCTCGACGGCCGGCTGGTGCAGGGCGCGTCGGGCAACGCCGGGCACATCGGCCACGTGGTCGTGGACCCGGACACCGGTCCCCCTTGCGCCTGCGGCGGACGCGGTTGCCTCGAAGCCATAGCCCGCGGGCCGGCGCTGGTCAGCTGGGCTCAGCAGCAGGGCTGGCGTACCGGCCAGGCGGATGCGACCGCCAGGGAACTGGCAGACGATGGCGCGCGCGGCCATCCGATCGGGTTGGCTGCGATGCACCGGGCCGGCCGGGCGCTCGGCATCGCCATCGCGTCCGCCGCCAGCCTGTGCGACTTGCAGGTTGTGTCGGTCGGCGGCGGGCTGTCGCAGGCCGGGCGGCTGCTGTTCGACCCGCTGGAAGAGTTCTTCCACGTGCACGCGCGCCTTGACTTCACCCGCGATGTCCAGGTCGTCCCGGCCGCTCTCGGCATCAGCGCGGGACTGGTTGGCGCCGCCGCGATGATTTTCAAGGCAGACCGCTACTGGCTGGAGGACTGAGTTCGCGGCGCAGTCCGCCGGCGCTGACGTGCCCGTACAATCCACGCGTGGAACCAGTCAGCCCTGCCGACATCGCCGCGGCCAGGACGGCGCTCCTGCCGGTGGTCAGGCGTACCCCGTTGCTCGAATCCAGCGCGCTGTCCGCCCTGGTCGGCGGTCCGGTCTACCTCAAGTGCGAGAACCTGCAGCTCGGCGGCTCGTTCAAGGTGCGCGGCGCTTACCTGCGGATAGCCCGGCTGACCGACGAGCAGCGGGCGAAGGGCGTGGTGGCGGCGAGCGCAGGCAACCACGCGCAGGGTGTCGCGCTGGCGGCCGCTTCTTTGGGAACGCGCGCCACCGTGGTCATGCCGGCCGCAGCGCCGCTGCCTAAGGTGGCGGCGACCAGGTCCTATGGCGCGGAAGTCGTGCTGTACGGGGCGGCCGTGGAAGACGCACTCGCCAAGGCCCGGGAGCTGGCCGATCAGACGGGGTCGATCTTCATCCACCCGTTCAATCATCCGGATGTCATCGCGGGCCAGGGGACCGTCGGGCTGGAAATCGCCGAGCAGTGCCCGCAGGTCGCAACGATAGCCGTGCCCGTGGGCGGCGGTGGCCTGGCAGCGGGCATCGCCGTCGCCGCCAGCGAGGCCGCGCCGCAGGCGCAGGTGATCGGCGTGCAGGCCGAGGCAGCTGCGCCGATGCCGGCCTCCCTCGCGGCCGGGTATCCGGTTGCGGTGCGGCCGGGCGCCACGATGGCGGACGGCATCGCGGTGGCGGCCTGCGGCGAGCTGGCCGTGTCACTGCTGGCCGCGCACGGCGCCCGGGTCGTGACCGTCTCCGAGGAAAGCCTGTCCCGTGGGCTGCTGCTTTGCCTGGAGCGGGCAAAGCAGCTAGTGGAGCCCGCGGGCGCGGCGGGCGTCGCGGCGATACTCGAGCACACCGCGGAGTTCACCCCGCCGGTCGTGGTGGTGCTGTCCGGCGGCAACATCGACCCGCTGCTGCTGTCCAAGGTCCTGCGGCACGGGTTGTCGGCCGCTGGCCGCTACCTGGTGTTCCGGTGCAAGCTGCCGGACAAGCCGGGCGCGCTCGGCACGCTGCTCATGGAGCTCGCGGCCCTCGGCGCGAACGTGCTGGACGTCGTGCACGAGCGGGTCACCGCGGATCTGCGGGTCGACGAGGCCGAAGTGAACCTGCACCTGGAGACTCGCGGTCCCGAGCACTGCGAATCGGTGATCAGCCAGCTCCGCAAGGCTGGCTACACACTGTTGTTCAGCTGACTCGCGGGTTCAGTTGACGCGCGGGTTCAGGTGACTCGTCGGCGGCGCCTGATCACGACGGTTCCGGCCAGCTTGTCGTGCAGGCTCTGGCCCTGGCCGTCCAGCATGGCCAGCCCGTTGTCGGACAGCCACAGGATGCCGCCGAGGATCTGGATGGGCGCGACCAAGACGAAGATCGCTGGGCCCGCCAGGAACGCAACCGCCCTGATGCCGGCCGCGCGGATGCCGATCTTGGATCTGCCGGCTGCCGTGACAACTGCGACGCCGAGCGCCAGCTTGCCAACGGTGGCGCCCCAGGCGACATGCATGCTCCAGTAGTACACAAGCGCTATGCCGAACGCGGCCAGCCAGAAATGCAGCAGCGTGCTGACTGTCGCCGGAGACCTCGCGAAGGAGTCCATCGCCGCCTGCGCTCCCGACGAGCTGAGGTTCGGGTAGCTGGCGGAGATGGCCTCGAGCCGCCGCCAGAGGTGCAGCATCGGAGGCAGGAAGGCTAGCAACGACACGCCCAGGATCAGCAGCCAGTCCACCGTCGCGGCAAGAAACCGCTCCCAGCCCGCTGCCAGCGCCGGGTCGCGCTGTGCGCGCTGGCCGATCCCGAACGCAGGCCTGCCGGCCGTGCCTGGCTGCCCGAGGGGCCGCTGCCCGAAGGGCTGGCGCGGGTACGGCTGCTGGAAGCCCTGCACGCCGCTAGCGGGCTGCCCGCCCGGCTGCGGCCGGCCGACCCGGGACGGGACGCCGGCTGACCCGAAGGACGGCATACCCGGCTGGGGTGGCGCCGGGTAGGCCTGCGGGATGGACGCGCCGCCTTCCAGGTAGGGGGACGGGTACTGCGGCTGCGGCACAGAATCGACCGCGAGTGGCTGCTGCGGCTCCGGTGTCGAGCCATCAGCCAGCGCGGCCGGGTCGGAACCCGCGGCCGCGGGGTTACGGTCCGCTGTGTCGCCGTGCTGCGTCATCTGCCGATGGTTTCCCGGTCCGGAGGCTCTGCCAGCTGATTGCGCAGGCACCGAGCCCTACCGGCTCGAGGCTACTAGCCAGTTGCCCGCCCCGGCAGGCTACGAGCCCAGGTACGTCTTCTTAACAACCACTGTATGCGCGGCCTTGTCGTGCAGGCACTGCCTGCGCGGGTCCCACAGCAGCCAGAGCTCGTTGACCAGGCTGAACAGGCCGCCCACGAACGGCACGAGGCCCGGCAGCGCGTATACGGCCGCGCGGGCGCCAGCCGGCCCGGCACCCACATTTGCGCGCGAGTCAGCCCTGACAACCTTGGTGCCGAGGACGCGCTTGCCGATGGTCTGTCCCCAGGCGGCGTGCTGGACCCAGTCGTAGACGAAGGCGACCGGATAGAACAGCACCAGCACCACGAGGATCCGGGAGAAGAAGTGCGACTCGGCGTTCACGATCGCGGTGTGCGCCGCCGCGCTGTTGGCTAGCGAGCCGGGATAGCGGTTGAAGATGCTCTGCAACTGGCGCAGGAAAGCGTGCCACGGCGGATACCAGAGCGGCGAGAAGATGACGGCGAGGATGGCCCAGTCGATGATCCGGGCCAGTAGCCTGCGCCACCACTCAGCGAGTGCCGGATCCTTGCTGTACCCGGGGGCCCGGTACTGCCCGTAGCCCGGCTGGGGGTAGCCATAGCCCGGATAGCCCTGGCCGCCGGGCGCGCTGTAGCCGGGAGCCTGCGGCTGCCCGGGCTGGGTATAGCCCTGGCCGCCTGGTGTGCCGTAGCCGGGGTATGCCTGGCCACCGGGTGCCTGGGCGGCTGGTGCGTCGTAGACCGGAGCCGTCTGCTGGCCGACAGCTGTGTAGCCGGGGTAGGGCTGAGCACCGGATTCTGCGTTCGGGACAAAAGACCCGGCCGGGCTCGGCCCATCCGCCATCCACGGCTTCGCCGGGGCGGCCTGCGCCTGACCAACCGCTGGCTGGGCAGACTGCGCCCCTGGCGTCGCGCCAGGAGTCTCCCGCTGCTGCCCCGGCGGGTCAGAAACGCCGGCTGGGTCTTGTGGCTGACTCACGCGGCCATGATGCCCCATCAGCAAGACTGGTGCATAGTCGGCGGATGCCGGTCACAGGTTCCCCCGGCGCTCCTGCTCCCGCTCGATCGCCTCGAACAGCGCCTTGAAATTTCCCTTGCCGAAGCCCTGCGACCCGTGCCGCTCGATCAGCTCGAAGAACACCGTCGGCCGGTCCTGAACGGGCTGGGTAAAGATCTGCAGCAGATAGCCGTCCTCGTCCCGGTCGGCGAGCAGGTTCAGCTCGCGCAGTTCGTCCAGCGGCACCCGCGTGTCGCCAACCCAGTCCCCGAGCGTCTCGTAGTAGGTGTCCGGCGTCGCCAGGAACCTCACACCCTGGGCATGCATGCCGCGGACCGCGCCGACGATGTCGTCGGTGGCCAACGCGATGTGCTGGACGCCAGGTCCGCCGTAAAACTCCAGGTACTCGTCGATCTGCGACTTCTTCTTGCCCGCGGCGGGCTCATTGATGGGGAACTTCACCTTGCGCCCGCCGTCCGCGACCACCTTGCTCATCAGCGCCGAGTACTCCGTCGCTATGTCGTCGCCGACGAACTCCTTCATGTTGGTAAAGCCCATGACGCGGTGGTAGAAGTCCACCCAGTCATCCATGGCGCCGAGCTCCACGTTCCCGACACAATGGTCGATCTCGGTGAAGAACGGCCCGGCTGGCTCCGGGATGAGCGGGCTGGCGGCCACGTAACCGGGCAGGTACGGGCCTGCGTAATCTGCTCGCTGGACCAGGGTGTGCCGCGTGTCGCCGTAGGTGGCGATGGCGGCGACGACGACTCTCCCGTTCCCGTCTTCAATGGTCTTTGGCTCCTGAACGCCCCGCGCGCCGTGAGCGACCGCGTACTGATAAGCGGTGGCCGCCGACGGGACGCCGATGGCCAGGTCGATGACCCCGTCGCCGTGGGCGGCCACGTGCGCGCCGAGCTCGGTCCCCGCGCGTATCGGGCCACGGAAGACGAAGCGGGCGTTTCCGGCCTCCAGCACGTAGCTTGCTTCGTCCCGGCAGCCCGTCTCCGGGCCGCGGTAAGCGACGCAGCGCATGCCGAAGGCCGTCGAGTAGAAGTGCGCCGCCTGGCGTGCGTTGCCGACTGCGAAGACGACCGCGTCCATGCCCGTCACCGGGAACTCGTCGGTCGGCAGTTCCTGCTCGCGTATCGTCTCGGCCGTCATCGGCTCGCCTCCTCGGTCGCGTGTGCGCTAGATCCGCAGCATGGGCCGGTGAGTCATGATGTGCAACCGTCAGCTGAATTGATGGACAATATGACCAGCAAGCAGCGCCTCAGATTGGTATTCGTGTACAGGTTGTAACGGGTGGTTCGAGATGATTGACGAGTTGGACGGCAGCCTCATAGGGCTGCTCGCGGCCGAGCCGCGTGTCGGCGTGCTCGAGGCGTCGCGGCGGCTTGGCGTGGCTCGCGGCACCGTCCAGGCGCGGCTGGACAGGCTGCAGGCTCGCGGCGTGATCACCGGCTACGGGCCGGACATCGAGCCGGCGGCGCTGGGCTACGGCGTGACGGCATTCGTGACGCTCGAGATCAGCCAGGGGCGTGGCCACGATCCGGTCGCCGCGAGGCTGGCCGGCATCGCCGAAGTCATCGAGGCGTACACGATCACCGGCGCTGGCGACATGCTGTGCAGGGTAGTCGCGCGAAGCAACGCCGACCTGCAGCGCGTCATCGACGCGATCGTCAACACGGCTGGCGTGGTGCGTACCTCGACGGTCATAGCGCTGGACAGCCCGCTGCCCCGGCGGTTCCTGCCGCTGGTTCGCGCCGCGGCCCAGGCTGGCTGAGCTGCCGCCGCCTGTGCCTACGGGACGGCCCGCTCCGGCGCGGCGTCGACCAGCTCGAGCGCGACGTCGAGCAGGGCCGCCCGCAGCTCGGCCGGGTCTGACGTCCGGTGCGCGTAGTACATGCAGCCCATGCTGACGCTCACCAGGCAGGACGCGGCCCGGACCTGATCACGCAGGCTCGCGTGTGGCTCGGTGAGGACGTCCACCAGGCCGTCTATCCGCTCCCTGAACAGCTCACCGCGATCCTTGGCGGCGGCCAGGCCGCTGACAGCTGCCTGGTTCTGGTGCAGCATGCGGAAGACAGCGGCGCCGTTCACCACGATGTCCAGGTAGCGGTTCACGACCTCTGCCCTAGTCGCCGCCGACCTCGGCTGCTGGCGGGCCCAGGAGATCAGCTCGTCGATCTCGGCGTAGTAGTCCTCGACCAGGCTCCGGACGATGTCTTCCTTGGACTTGAAGTAGTAGTAGAGCGCGGCCTTCGTGACGCCGAGCTGCTCGGCGATCTCGCGCAGCGACGTCTTCTCGTAGCCCTGCTCGGCGAACAGCTGCAGGGCGAGCTCACGCAGCCGCGACCGGGTGTCACGCCCGTTGTCGTGGCCGTGCTCCTGCTCAGCTGCTTGAACGTTGTCTTCCATGCTTCGGAGTGTCATATCCCTTCCCGAGGGGCAGCACCACCGCGTCGATCCCGTGCAGCCCTCGGTGATAATCTACTTGACGGCCGGTTAGTAAGTAGCATACCGTGGTCCCTGGCTGAATGCTAGCCGGTCGGCAGGTAAGTTGCCTAGCGCGACGCGGCGCTGGCGTCGGCTGTGCGGCGGGGGACGTGCGCACACCCGGACGAACCGCAGTACGAGCGAGCGGCAGGAACAAGCGAGGAGCCCGTTACATGACAGACAACCAGGCCGCCGCGGCCACCGAGAGGACCGTCTCGAACGGGCCGCGGCGCGAGATCCTGATCGTCTTGCCAGGACTCCTGCTCGCCATCATCATCGCGATGCTCGACCAGCTGGTCGTCGCCACCGCGTTGCCGCGCATCGTCGGCGACCTGCACGGGCTCAGCCACCTCGCCTGGGTCGTCACCGCGTACATCCTTGCTTCGACGGTGACCACGCCGCTGTACGGCAAGCTCGGCGACCAGTACGGCCGCAAGCGCTGGCTGATGATCGCCATCGTGGTGTTCCTGGTCGGCTCGGCGTTGTCCGGCCTGTCGACCTCGATGGGCGAGCTGATCGCGTTCCGCGCGCTGCAGGGCCTCGGCGCTGGCGGGCTGATGGTGGGCGCGATCGCGACCATCGGTGACCTTGTCTCGCCGCGCGAGCGCGGCCAGTACATGGGCTACATGATGGCCGCGATGACGCTGGCCATGATCGCCGGACCGCTGGTCGGCGGTGCCATCACGCAGGCGTGGGGCTGGCGCTGGATCTTCTACATCAACATGCCGATCGGCGGTGCCGCGCTGGCTTACCTGGCCGCGACGCTGCACCTGCCGAAGCGCCG
>JASHTT010000155.1 GCA_030040415.1 Streptosporangiaceae bacterium
GCTGACCTGTGGTACCATATATGTATGGTAAGGACGACAGTTTACTTGCCTGAGAACACCAAGCAGCGTCTCACCGAAGCGGCCCGGCGTTCCGGTGAGTCCGAGGCCGAGTTCATCCGCACGGCCATAGAGGATCGCGTCGGCCAGGTCCTGCCGCGCAGGCGCGGACGGTGGGGAACCGTCACGTTCAACGAGCCGGGGCTCGCCCGGAAGGTCGACGATGTCCTGGCCGAGGGCTTCGGCCAGCAGTGATCATCTGTGATAGTGGCGGTCTGATCGCCGCTTACGATCAAGCCGATCCGGACGGCCCGGCAGTCCGGGAGTTGCTAGATGCTGAAGCCGGCGCCCTGGTCGTATCTCCGTTCGTTGTGGCCGAGGTCGATTACCTGCTTTTGTCGAGGTCTGGTGTGCAGGCAGAGTTCGCCTTGCTCGACGACCTCGCCGACGGCGTGTACCAAGTTGCCGAGTTCACCGCTGCGGATGCCAAGTGCGCCGCCGCCCTTGCCCGGAAGTACACGGACCTGAAGCTGGGCATCGCTGACGCGCACACTATGTGCCTGGCCAGGCCGGAGCGTTACGCCACCAGACGGATCCTGACCTTCGATGACAGGCACTTCCGGGCGGTGAAGCCGCCGCAAGGCGGCGTGTTCACGATCCTCCCCACCGACCTTAGCGTCACGTGCCGCGACGGCGTCGCGGCCGGCTGGGAATCGGTTCGTGACACCGATCAACCAACATCTATCCTGGCCAGATGCCCGCCGGTGGCGCACGGACGCCGGCCACACGCGGCCAGAAGCCGAACAGCGCCGTAGCGCTGATGGCCCTCGCAGTACCCGGCCTGGCCGCGCTGCTGGCGGAGGACCTGGTGACAATTCCCGGCGTTGTCGTGCACGACACCGGCCGTGACGGCCGGGCGGACGTTGTCCGGTTCAGTGCAGAGCGGCCAGCCCTGGCACGCGTGCTCGCGACGAGGCTGGCCGAGGACCTCTTCGTGGAGGCCGGCAAGACTCTGCGGTCCGACGGCGACCAGGCACCGTGGATCGCCGGGCGCATCTGGCGCCCGGAGCGCGTCCGCGCCGCACTCGACGCAGCGGCGGAGATGGGACGGCCGGTCCGGGACCGGACCACGTTCCGGGTGATCGCCAGGGTGCTCCAGGAGCGCTCGTTCCTGCGCACCGACCTGCGCCGGAGCGTCGCCGACAGCATCGGCCGCCAGCAGCCTAAGTGGCGCCTGGCCGACCCGGCCGACGTCGAGGTGTGGGTGGTGGAGTACCAGCCCGGCAAGATCCTGGCCGGGCTCCGGGTTACCGACGCGCGGATGCGGCAGCACGACGGCCGGGGCACTGAGCGGCACGGAGCGCTCCGGCCGACGGTCGCCGCCGCCATGGTCATGCTGGCCGGAAGGCCAGGCGGGCTGCTCCTCGACCCCTGCTGCGGCTCGGGCACGATCCTCGCCGAGGCAGCGACGGCGGGGTGGCAGGCGCGTGGCACCGACATCGATCCTCAAGCGGTCCGCACCGCGGCGAGGAACGCGCCCGGTGCCGTGGCCGGGCAGGGAGATGCCCGGTGCCTTGGCTACGGCGACCAGTCCGTCGGCGCCTGCGTATCAAACCTGCCGTTCGGCAAGCAGTTCACGGTGCAGCAGGACATGACCGGCTGGCTGAAGGCTGTCCTGGCCGAGCTGGAGCGCGTCACCGCGCCGGGTGGGCGCGTGGTGCTGCTGGCTCCGAGCCTGCCGCGCGGTTGCGTGCCCGCAGGCCTCAGGCTCATCAGGCGAATACCCATACGGCTGCTCGGAACCGCGACGACGATCTGGGTCCACGAACGCCGGTGAGCGCCGCGGACGTGAAAATTTGGCGGCGGGCTGTCGATTCCGGGGCGTCGCCGCGACGTAGGAGTGCAGGCACGACAGGTAACGCCAGGAAGGAAGAACGGTCATGGCTCAGTACGCGGTCCTGATCTACGCACATGACTCCGCGCACGCTCCCGACGCGACGCCAGACGACCTCGCTACGTGTGACGAGCACTCGGACGAACTGGTCGCGGACGGCTCGATGGTAGCGGCGTTCGCCCTCACCCCCAGGGACATGGCCACGTCGATCCGTGGTGACGCCGTCACCGACGGGCCGTTCATCGACTCGAAGGAGGTCGTCGCCGGCTTCTACGTGCTGGAGGCGCCCGACCTGGATGCCGCGCTCGCCATCGCCGGCCGCAACCCCGTGGTGCATGACGGCGGCGGCGTGGAGGTGCGGCCAATTCATAGCGGCTTTATCGGGGAACGGGGCAATCCGGGCAACTCATGACCGACGCCGTAACCGTCGAGCGGGTAATTGAAGACACGCACCGTCGCGAATGGGCCCGCGTGCTCGCCGCGACGGTGCGCGTCGCCCGGGACCTCGACCTCGCCGAGGAGTGCGTACAGGAGGCGTACGCCACAGCCGTGCAGGTGTGGGCGAGGGACGGGATCCCCGGCAACCCGGCGGCCTGGCTCACCACCACGGCGAGGCGCCGTGCGGTCGACGCGATCAGGCGGGACGCGGCGATGCGGCACCGCCTGCCGTTGCTGGTAGATCCCTTGCTGGCGCTACCCGCAGAGGAGGAAGCGGTGCCGGATCCGAGGGTCGGCCGGGGCGATGACGCAGCCGACGCGATTCCGGACGACAGGCTGCGGCTGATCTTCACCTGCTGCCACCCGGCGCTCGCGCAGGAGGCTCAGGTAGCGCTGACCCTGCGACTGGTGCTCGGTGTCCCGACGCCGGACATCGCCCGGGCGTTCCTCGTGCCCGAGCCAACCATGGCAGCACGGATCACCAGGGCGAAGCGGAAGATCTCGACGGCGCGGATCCCGTACCGGATTCCGCGACCCGGTGAGCTGCCCGACCGGCTGCGCGGTGTGCTGGCCGTGATCCACCTGCTCTTCACCGCGGGGCACACGGCGGCGTCCGGCTCGTCGCTGGTCCGGACCGACCTTGTGGACCGCGCAGTCCACCTGGCCAGGATGCTGCGCGAGTTGATGCCGGACGACACCGAGGTGCGCGGGCTGCTCGCGCTGCTGCTGGTGACCGACGCGCGGCGAGCCGCCCGGGTCGGTGCTGATGGCCGGCTTGTCCGGCTGCAGGACCAGGATCGCTCGCTCTTCGACGCTGCCGCACTCGCCGAAGCCGACGACCTGATTGTCGGCTGCCTGCGGGCCGGCCTGCCCGGACGTTATGTGCTGCAGGCGGCGATCGCGTCCCTGTACGCTCAGGCGCCGTCGTTCGAGGAAACCGACTGGCAGCAGATCGTCACGTTGTACGACAGGCTGCTGGAGAAGTGGCCGTCTCCGGTCGTCGAGCTGAACCGCGCCGTGCCGTTCGCGATGCTGGCTGGCCCAGCTGCCGCGCTCGGCGAAGTGCAGCGACTTGAGCGGGATGGGCGGCTGGCCGGCTACCAGTACCTGCACGCGGTCAAGGCTGACCTGCTGAGCCGGCTCGGCCGCCGTCGCGAGGCGGCAGCGGCCTATGGCGATGCGCTCGCGCTCACGCATAACGAGCCGGAACGCGCATTCCTGGCCGAGCAGATAGCGGCTCAGCTGAAAGCGACATGACTGCGGCGAGCGATCCTCTTGCGCCGGACGGGGTAGGCCGTGTCCCGCCCTAGCCTTGGGCCTTCCGCAGCCTGCCGTTCTCCAGCCGGAGAAGCTGGTCGACGTCGGCCGCGGCCACCGGCCGGTGCGTGATCAGCAGCACTGTCTTGCCAGGCGTCGCGGACAGCAGGTCAGCAGTGAGCGACCGCGCGGTCTGCTGGTCGAGGT
>JASHTT010000156.1 GCA_030040415.1 Streptosporangiaceae bacterium
CCATCTGCCACCCGCCGCTTCGGCCAGCGCGGCCGGAACCCGCGCGGCCAGAGCCGGCCCGGATGCGGCCAGTGCAGTGGCTCCGGCCAGTGCAGTGGCTCCGGCCAGTGCGGCCGTGGCAGCCGCAGCTTTCGGCTGGGCAGGCTGGGCAGGCTGCGCGGCAGTGATCGCAGCACTCGCTGGAACGCCGCCGCCAATGGCTTCGCCGGTGCGGCTAGCTCGGGCGGCCGATCCTCCGGATCACCCCGCTGGTCGTCCCCGCGAACCTGCACGCTCACAGCAGTCCCGCCGCCAGCGCCTCGGTAACCCAGCCGACGACCTCATCGAGCATCTCGTCTAGCGTCGTAGTGGCCTGAAAGCCCAGGATCCGGCGCGCCTTCCCGGTGGCGGGCACACGGCGCTGCACGTCGTGCGGGTACGGGGTGTCGTGCTCGACCCGCAGCGGCACGTCGGGACCACGGATCTTCGCCCATACCTGCCGCGCTAGCTCCAGCACCGTGGTGCCCGTCGTGGCGGACAAGTTGAAGTCCTCGCCCGCCGCACGTGGATGTGACATGGCGGCGGCGATCCCGCGCGCGATGTCGCCACCGTAGGTGAAGTGCCGCAACTGGCTGCCGGAGCCGAGGATGCGCAACGGATCCTGGCCCTTCAGCACCTTCACGACAAGGTCGGGGACGACGTGACTCATCGCGAGGAGCACGTCACCCGAACTGACCCGGTCGGCACGCAACGCCTTGCGCTCCCCCACGCCCACGCAGTTGAACGGCCGCACGATCGTGAACGGCAGGCCGTACTGCTCGAACGCGGCCCGCGCGAAGTATTCGCCAGCTAGCTTCTGCAGCCCGTAGGCCGACCGCGGCGGCGGCACTGTCAGCTGCTGCCCCTCGCGCGACGGCCAGTCACTGGCACTCTCGTACACGGCAGACGACGAGACGTAGGTGACCTTACGCAACCTGCCATCGCGATGCGCGCGGATGGCGGCGTCGAAGCTCGCCGCGGTGATCCGCTCATTGGCGGCGAGCAGGTCATAGGGGAACGCGTGGAAGTAGGAGATGCCACCCACCATCGCTGCCGCCGCCACGAAGTGGTCGCAGTCTGCCAGCAGGCTCGCCATCAGCGCCGCGTCCGCGGCGTCACCGCGCACGAACGAGAACGCCGGGTTGCCGTCGTGCGCTGACTGCCTCGGCCCGTACTTGCTGAAGTCGTCGATGCCCACGACCTCGTACCCGCGGGCCAGCAACTCGGCAGTCAGGTAGCCGCCGATGAACCCGGCTGACCCGCTGACCAGTACTCGTTCAGTCACCGAGCGCACCAGCCAGCCGCGGTCCCGGCCCCGCTTGCCACCGGCCGCCTGGCAGCGACCTGCTCGGGCGTCATCTTGTGGCCGAAGCAGAACAGGTACCAGCGCAGGTAGGCAGGCAGCCAGGCGGCGAGCCGGAAGCGCGACCTGCCGCCGGAACGTTCCCGCCAGGTGGTCGGGATCTCGGCCACCGGCAGCCGCAGCCGGCGCGCCTTGGCCGTCAGCTCGATGCCGATCTCGAACCCTCGGGTCGACTCGATGCCGACGCCGCGCACAAATGAGGCCGAGTAGGCCTTGAATGAGTTAGTCGCGTCCCGGGTGGGCAGCCCGGCCAGTGCGTGCAGGGACGTGCCCGCGAGGAAGGACAGCAGGCTCTTCAGGACTGGCCCGCCAATCTGCCGGCCGCCGGGCGAGTACCTCGACGCCGCGCCTACCACCGCGCCGTGTTCCACTAGGTCGCCAAGCTCCTCGATCTGCCGCGGGTCGTCGCAGCCGTCCGCCATGGTCACCACGACCACCGCCGACCGGGCACTGTCGAAGCCGAACCTGATGGCCGCTGCCGGACCGCTGCCGTACTGATTGACGAGGCAGAACAGCCGGGGCTCAGTCCTGGAGTACGCGCGCACGACGGCGGCCGTCGGGTCGGCCGCGCTGTCCACCACGACCAGCACCTCGCATGGCACGGTGAGGCAGTCGAACAGCCTGTCAAGCACGCTGGTGATGTGCTCGCCTTCGTCCCTGGCGGGCATCACCACCGACAGCCGCGGCCCGGCGCCACCCGGACTGCCGCTCCTCACGTTCGCACTCCCTCGCCGGTCACGCCCCAGATGTCGGCGATCGGCTTGCCGGTCGCGAGGCTCTGGTACTCCGGGTGCGGCGTGGCGACTACGAGCAGGTCGGCGCGGTCAAGCACGTCCTGCAACGGCAACAGGCCTGGGTCGCCTCGCACCAGCGGGTCGGTGCACAGCACGGTTGCCGCACGCTGCACGAGGAGCCGCTTCAGCCGGTAGGACAAGCTGAGCCTGGTGTCGTCTGAGCCTGCCTTGAACGCCATGCCGAGAATGCCGACGCACATCGCGCCCAGGTCGTAGCGCTGCTCGAGCCTTGTCACCAGGTAATCGGCGACGCCTTCGTTGGCTTCGACGGCAGCCGGCCCCAGGCTGAAGCCCTGATGCGCCTCCGCGAGCCAGCGCGCCGACATCGGCAGGCACGGCCCGGCGGCGAACCCGGCGCGCGGCAGGCCGGCGGCACGCTCGTAGCCCAAGGCCAGGCCTTGCCTGATCCGCTCGTAGTCCAGTCCCAGGTCGTTCGCGACCGCGTAGAACTGGTTTGCCGTGGCGAACCCGACGTAGCGCCACGCGTTGGCGAACAGCTTGGCGAGCTCGGCCTCTTCCGGCGACATCGCAACCACGACCGGCGTGAGCAACCGGAACAGCCGGGCCGCCCGATCCTGACCCCGCTGTGTGCGGCTCGCCACCAGTTGCGGCAACTCGAACAGCTCGGTCATCGCCAGGCCCTCGGCGATCCGCTCCGGGCAGTACGCCACGTCGACGTCGAGGCCAGCGTCCGCGCAGAGCTTCTCCAGCCGCGCGGTCTGCCCGGGCCGGACTGTGCTGCGCAGCACGACCAGCTGCCCGTCCCGCAGCAGGCCCGCCCAGCCTGCCAGCCGCGACTCGACCGGGCCGTCGACCACGATGACGACGTGCTCGGCACTGCCGATGGCCGCCGCGTCCGCCGTGACGGTCAGCGTGCCCGCCGTCAGCACCCGGCGCAGCAGGTCCGCGGCTTGCGGCTCATGGAACGGCATGGCACCAGCCTCGACACAGGCAACCGCCGGGCGGCTGATGTCGTAGCCGGTCACCGCGACGCCACGGCTGGCCAGCGCGATGGCCAGGGGCAAGCCCACGTGACCACAGCCGCCGACGACGACGACGTCGCGGCTAAAGCCATTGCCAGGGTGGTGCGTCAGCCCCGGTAGGGACCAGCGGGCCGGGCTTCGCACGCGGATGAGCCTAGCAACTTGCCGCCCGCGATCCCGGTAACGACATGACGGCGCTACATCCCGGCGATGAGCTTTTCGACGCGTTCGTCGACCGACCGGAACGGGTCCTTGCACAGCACGGTCCGCTGCGCCTGGTCGTTGAGCTTCAGGTGGACCCAGTCAACCGTGAAGTCCCTGCGCCGCTCCTGCGCCCGGCGGATGAACTCACCGCGCAGCCGTGCCCGCGTGGTCTGCGGCGGGATCGACTTGGCAGCGAAGATGTCCAGGTCCCGGCAGGCGCGCTCGACCGCGTCGCGCTTTTGCAGCAGGTAGTACAGGCCGCGGCCGCGGTGCACGTCGTGGTAAGCGAGGTCAAGCTGCGCGATCCGCGGCGACGCGAGCGCGAGGTCGTGCTTGGTCCGGTACCGCTCGATCAGCTGGAGCTTGGTGACCCAGTCGATCTCGCGCGCGACAAGGCCGAGGTCGCCGGACTCTACCGCGCGCAGCGTGCGACCCCACAGTTCCAGGACGCGCTGCGTGACCGGGTCGGCGCCCTTGCGCGCAGTGAAGTCCAGCGCCTTGGCAAGGTACTCATTCTGAATGTCCAGCGCGCTGACTTCGCGCCCGTTCGCCAGCCGGACCTTGCGGCGCCCGGTCATGTCGTGGCTGACATCGCGGATCGCCCTGATCGGGTTCTCCAGCGTCAGGTCACGCATGACGATGCCGGCTTCCACCATCCGCAGCACGAGATCGGTGGCGCCGACCTTGAGCAGCATGGTCGTCTCGCTCATGTTCGAGTCGCCGACGATCACGTGCAGGCGGCGGAACCGCTCGGCGTCGGCGTGCGGCTCGTCCCTGGTATTGATGATGGGCCGGGAACGCGTCGTCGCGGAGGAGACTCCCTCCCAGATGTGCTCTGCGCGCTGGCTGATGCAGTACACCGCGCCACGCGGTGTCTGCAGCACCTTCCCCGCACCGCAGATGAGCTGCCGGGTGACCAGGAAGGGGATCAGCACGTCCGCCAGCCTGCCGAACTCGCCGTGGCGGCCGACCAGGTAGTTCTCATGGCAGCCGTAGGAGTTGCCGGCCGAGTCCGTGTTGTTCTTGAACAGGTAGATGTCCCCGGCAATGCCTTCCTCGCGCAGCCGGGTGTCCGCGTCCACCAGCAGGCCCTCGAGGATCCGCTCGCCGGCCTTGTCGTGCGTGACCAGGTCGATCAGGTTGTCGCACTCGGGCGTGGCGTACTCCGGATGGCTGCCGACGTCCAGGTAGAGCCTGGCCCCGTTGCGCAGGAACACGTTGCTGCTGCGGCCCCAGGACACGACACGGCGGAACAGGTACCTGGCTACCTCGTCTGGCGACAGCCGACGCTGCCCGCGGAACGTGCAGGTGACCCCGTACTCGTTCTCCAGCCCGAAGATTCTCCTGTCCATCGGCGTCTACCAGTCCACGGCGATGTACTTGGTCTCGGTGAACTCAACAAGGCCCTCGTGCGCGCCCTCACGGCCAAGACCGGACTGCTTCACCCCGCCGAACGGCGCCGCCGGGTCGGACACCACGCCCCTGTTCACCCCGATCATGCCCGCCTCGAGCGCCTCGGCTACCTGCAGGCAGCGCCGCAGGTCCTGGCTGTACAAGTAGGAGACGAGGCCGTACTCGGTGTCGTTCGCCAGCGTGATCGCCTCGTCCTGGCTGGCGAACCTGACGATGGGCGCCACCGGGCCGAAGATCTCCTCAGCCAGGATGCCAGCACCCGCCGGAACCCGGTCAAGCACCGTCGGCTGGTAGAAGTACCCCAGCCGGTCGGGGGCGTGCCCGCCGGTGAGCACGGCGGCGCCGTCCTGCGTCGCCGTCTCCACGAGGCTTGCCACCTTCGAGCGGGTGTCGGAGTTGACCAGCGGGCCGAGGTCGGTTCCGTCGTCCAGGCCCGGTCCGACCCGCAGCGCAGCCATCCGCGCCGTGAGCTTCGCGGCGAACTCGTCGGCGACCCGCTCGTGCACGTAGAACCTGTTCGCCGCGGTGCACGCCTCCCCGCCGTTACGCATCTTCGCGACCATCGCACCGTCCACCGCGGCATCGAGGTCGGCATCGTCGAAGACCAGGAACGGCGCGTTGCCCCCGAGTTCCATCGAGCAGTTGGTGACGGTCTCGGCCGCCTGCTTCAGCAGCAGCCGGCCGACCTCCGTCGAGCCGGTGAACGACAGCTTGCGAACCCGCGGGTCGGCCAGCATGGCCTGGGTGAGCGGACCGGCCTTGTTCGTCGTCAGCACGTTCACGACGCCGTCCGGCACACCAGCCTCGGCGAGGATGCTGGCCACTGCCAGCGCCGTCAGGGGCGTCTCCTTGGCCGGCTTGAGTATGACGGTGCAGCCCGCGGCGAGTGCCGGCCCGATCTTGCGGGTGGCCATCGCGGCCGGGAAGTTCCACGGCGTGATGAGTACGCTCACCCCGACCGGCTGCCGGATCGCCATGATCCGGTTCGCGCCGGACGGCGCGATCGTCAGCGAGCCGTCGATCCTGACCGCTTCCTCGGCGTACCAGCGGAAGAACTCAGCCGAATACAGTGCCTCGCTGCGAGCGTCCTTCAGCGCCTTGCCGTTCTCCAGCACCATCAGCCTGGCGATCTGCTCGGAGCGCTGCTTCATGAGCTCGAAGGCGCGCCGGAGGATCTCGCCGCGCTCGCGCGGTGGCGTGGCTGCCCAGGCTGGCAGCGCCTGCGCGGCGGCCCCGACCGCGTCGATCGCGTCTTCCGGGCTGGCGTCGGCGACCTCGGTCAGCGCATCCTCGGTCGCCGGGTTGATGACCGGCAGCGTGCCGGCGCGTCCGGTCGACCACTGCCCGCCTATCAGCAGGCCGGTGGGCGCCTCGATGCCGGCGAGTGTCGTCAGGTCGGCAGTCACAATGTCCTCCTGCAGGGCCGAGCCAGGCGCGATCATCCGCGTCCCGCTTTCGACACTACCAACGCGCGCCGTGCTAACTCGCCGAGCCGCCGGACCCGTTCGACCCGCTGGACCCGTTCGACCCGCCGGGTTCCTCAGCCTCGGCCGACGCGTCGTCGGCCGGCACCGACCGTGCCTGCTCGAGCAAGGTCTCCAGCCGTGTCCCAGTCAGCCGGCGGAAGGCCCGGTGCGGCCGGCTCCGGTCCAGGATGGCGGCTTCCAGCTGGTCTCCGGTCATGGGCTCAGACCCGTTCCCGTCGCCCTCACCGGCCAGCGACGCGATCGCCAGCCGCATCGCCGCAGCCAGCGACATGGTCTCGGCGTAGCGCTCCTTGATCACCGTCGCCACCCTGTCCGCCTGACCACCCATCACGACGAAGCCGTGCTCCTCGGCGACAGAGCCGTCGAAGATGATCCGATACAACTGGTCGTCAGCGGTGGTCTTACCCACCTCAGCCACGACGATCTCCACCTCGTACGGCTTCGGGCTCTCGGTGAACAGCGAGCCGAGCAGCTGTGCGTACCAGTCGGCGAGGCCGCGCGCCGTCACGTCGCGCCGGTCGTACTGAAACCCGGTCATGTCCGCATACCGGACGCCCGCCTTGCGCAGCGTCTCGAACTCGTTGTAGCGCCCGACCGCGGCGAACGCGATCCGGTCGTACAGCTCGCTGAACTTGCGCAAGGCCCGATACGGATTGGGCGCCACGAACAGGATCCCGGCCTCGCAGCTGAGCACGACGCCGCTGCGGATCTGGGTGATGCGCTTGCGAACGTAATCTGCCTTTTCCCTGGTCACCTGCTCCGGTGACACGTAGAAGGGCATCGACACCTTGGGCTCTTCCTTAGGTCGAGTGTCTTTGCGGATGGGAAGCGTTTGCGCCCGAGTGCGGCGCAAGCCTCAGGCGCCGGGCGGCCGCAACGGCGCCGCCGGACCGTCCGGCAGCCGCATCCGCTCAGCCACGACTGCTTCTGCGTAGCCGGCGGCCTCATCGTCGGTGAGCCGCTGGTAGCCGTCGGCGGTCACGATGGCAACGACCGGGTAGATCTTGCGGGACGTATCAGGTCCGCCGGTGGCGGAGTCGTCATCGGCCGCGTCGTACAGCGCCTGCATGAGCACGAACGCGGTGTCTTGCGCGGTCATCCCGTCCCGGTACAGCTTCTTCAGCGACCCGCGCGCGAAGACCGAGCCGGAGCCGATGGAGGCAAAACGTTGCTCCTCGTACTTCCCGCCGGTCACATCGAAGCTGAAGATCCGGCCCAGCCCGGTGTCCTC
>JASHTT010000157.1 GCA_030040415.1 Streptosporangiaceae bacterium
AACGGGTCTCGCAGCCCGGCCGCCAGGTTGGCCGCGCCGACCGTCTGTGCCATGCACACACCTGGCCTGCCGCTGGCCCGTGCGTAGCCGTCGGCCATGTAGACGGCGGCCTTCCCCCCATGGGTCAGGATGCGCCGGATCGGAGTGCTCTGCTCCATCTCGTACAGCGTCTTGCTGAGGATCGTCGGCACAAAGAACACCGCGGTGACTCCGTAGGCATCCAGGGTGCGCGCCAGGTAGCGCGCGCCGGTGGTCACCCGCCGCTCCCGGCTCCGTCGCCTTGCTGCCCGGGCCCGGCGCTCTGCTGGCCGACGTAGCTGGCGATCAGCAGACCCGGATTGCCCGCCAGCCGGGCGCCGGTCTCGTGCAGCACGATGTCGCCGTGCGACAGCACGTAACAGCGATCGGCGATCTCGGTCGCTAGCTGCACGTGCTGCTCGACGAGCAGCACCGCGCAGCCGCTGTCCTCCGCGTAGTTGCGTACCACCGGCAGCAGTCGCTCGACAAGCAGCGGGGCGAGGCCGAGACTCAGCTCATCAAGCAGCAGCAGCTGAGGTCGCCTTGCGAGCGCGCGGCCGACCGCGAGCATCTGCTGCTCGCCACCGGACAGCAGCCCGGCGCGCCTGTCCTTGAGCGGCTCAAGCGCCGGGAAGTACTCATAAACGACCCTGGGGTCGATCCGCGCGCCCCGGTACCCGAGCCGGAAGTGCTCGGCCACCGTCAGCCCGAAGAAGATGCCTCGTCCTTCCGGCACGTGCGCGATGCCGGCCCGAGCCCGCGCCGTCGGCGACGTGCGGGCGAGGTCCCGCCCGGCGTACAGCACCCTGCCCCGCGACGCGCGCACGACGCCGGAGATCACTCGCAGCGTGGTCGTCTTGCCAGCTCCATTGGGCCCGAACAAGGTGACCACCTCACCGCCGCCGACCGTCAGGCTGATGTGCCTGATGACCTCGGCGCCGGTGTAGCCAGCGGACAGGTCTGCGACCTCGAGCACAGGTGTGGTCACTGCGCCTCCCCCGCGCGCTCAGCGCTCGACGCGGCGGTTTCCCCGTCGAGTTGCTGCGCCGCGTCGGCTGGCCCGCCGAGGTAGGCGGCAAGCACCGCCGGGTTGCGGCGCACGTCGCCGGGCGGCCCGTGCGCCAGCAGGTGGCCGAAGTCGATGACGTAGACCTCGTCGCAGATGTTCAGCACGAGTCCCATGTCGTGGTCGACGAGCAGCATCGCCACCCCTTCGTCCGCCACCCGCCGCAGCCGCTGGCCGAGATCCAGGCTCTCGGCAGTGTTGAGCCCCGAGGCCGGCTCGTCCAGCAGGATCAGCTTCGACCGGCCGGCCAGCGCGCGGGCGACGCCGACAAGCTTCCGCTTGCCCTGCGGCAGTTCACTCGGCATCCGGCCGGCGAACTCAGCGAGCTCAAGCAGCGCGACCGCGTCGTCGGCATGCTGCTCAGCGCGCTGTCGCCGGCCGAGCACAAGCTCGCCGAGCGAACTGCCCACCGTGGGCCTGGTCGCGGCGACAGCGAGGTTCTCGTGCACGGTCAGGTCGTCGAACAGCTCGATCGTCTGCCAGGTGCGCGCCAGGCCGAGCCGGGACCTGACGTGCGGCGGTGCCGCGGAAATGTCGCGGCCGTCGAACATCACCCGGCCGCGGGCCGGCACGAATCCGGTGATGGCGTCGATGAACGTGGTCTTACCTGCCCCGTTCGGGCCGATCAGCCCGACGAGCTGGCCGGCCCGGACGTCAAGGTCTACGCCGGCGAGCGCCTGCACCGAGCCGAAACTGACGGTGATCCCGCTGGCCTGCAGCAGTGCCGTCATGACGCCACCTTCGCCTCGCCGACGCGATCCGCGATCTGGCTGCCGCCGGGCGGCCCGCCGCCACGGCGAGTCAGCCGCAGTGCGCGCAGCGACGGCCTCGGTCCGTAGAACATCGCCGTCGCGACGCCCTCGGGTCGCTGCACCAGCGTCAGGATCAGCAGCAGCCCGCCGATCAGCGTGAACCACTCGCCCTGGATGCCGAACCAGTCCTGCAGCGCGTATGCGGTGATGCTGCCGATGAAGATCAGCCCGCCCCAGATCGCCCCGGGCACCGTGGTGATGCCGGAGATGTAGGCGAACGCGATGAGCGCGAGCGCGGTGATCGTGTCGTAGCTGTCGGCGGTGATCGAGCCGTAGTTGTAGGCGAGCAGGGCACCGCCGACGCCGGCCACCGCAGCCGACAGCGTGAAGCCGAGCAGCTTGGTGTACTGAACGTTGATCCCGGCCGCGGCCGCGGCGCGCTCGTTCGCGCGCACCGCGAGCATGTCCTGGCCGAGGCCACTGCGCCGCAGGTTGCAGACAAACAGCCCGAGGAGGACAAGCACGATGAGGACGAACCAGCCGAAGAGCGGGCTCGGCTCAATGCCGTCCAGCCCGTGCAGCGACGCGTTCGGGCCGAAGTTGAAGCCAAACAGGGACGGCGGCGGGACGTAGGAGCCGGTGACGCCGCCGCCCCAGGTCGTGTTCCCGAAGCCGAAGTTCTCGATGGCGACGGCGGCGGCTAGCGTGACGACTGCGAGGCTGACGCCGCGCACGCGCAGTGCCGGGATGCCACACAACAGGCCGAATACCGCGGCGAGCAGCACGCCCATGATCGGCGCCCAGGGGAAGCCGATGCCGAAGTTGGTCGCGAAGTGTGAGACAGCGAACCCGGCCACGCCGCCGAGCGCTAGCTGCACGACAGACACCTGGCCGAGGAACCCCGTCGTGATCACCAGCGACAGCAGCAGGATGGCGGAGATGAGCGAGGTGATCAGCGCACCGCGGAAGCCACCGGGCAGGAAGTACAGCGCCGCGGCCGCGATCGCCCCGTAGATCAGCGCGCTGCGCACCGGCGCGCGGGGCACCGGCGCGGCAGGCAGCCGGCGCTCGAGCACGTCGCCGCGGGCGGGGATCTTCCCGGCACGCAGGAACATCGCCACCACGAGGACGATGAAGATCAGCAGCTCGTCGTAGCCAGGGATCGGGCCACCCTGGTTGGTGGGAAACCAGCTCTCGGTGGAGAAGTACAGCAGCAGCGACTCGGCCATGCCCATCAGCACGCCCGCGACAAAGGTGACGCTGAACGAGGTGAACCGGCCGAACATCGCGGCCGCCAGCCCTGGCACGATGAGCAGCGGCAGGGTCTGGCTGTCCACTTCGGTGATCGACGCCGACAGCAGCCCGACGATCCCCATCATCACCGTCATCAGCACGGTGTTGGCTAGCGACAGCCGGTTCGGGGACAGCCCCATGAACATGGCGTGTGCCTGGTTCTCCGCCGCCGCTCGGGTGCCGAGGCCGAACCGCGTCCACCGGTACAGCGCCATGAAGACCACGGCGATCACCAGCAAGATCCCGGCGATGATGAAGTTGTACCAGGCCACCGGCACGCCTGCGATGATCACGTTGCCGGCCGGCAAGATCGTGGGCTGCGGCTGCGCCGACTGGCCGAAGGCGAGTATGACCGCGGCTTGCAGCGCGAGCAGCACGCCGAGCGCGGCGATGAGCTTGGCCAGCGGCGTGGCGCTGCGCTGCGGCCGGACGACGAGCAACTCGAAAGCGACACCGAGCAGCGCGGAGAACAGGAGCGTGAGCACAACGGCCGGGACGGTGCCGATCGACGCGAACTCGCCGCTGCGGATCGCCCAGAAGAAGTAGCCGGACAGCATAGCGAAAGCGCCGACCGCGAGGTTGATGACGCCCGCTCCGCGGTAGCTCAGCACGACGCCCATCCCGACGCCGGATATCAGGGCGCCGGATCCGATTCCCAGCAGCAGGAACCCAATGACCTCGGACACGCGATGCCTGCCCTTTCGATAGACGACTGCGGCGCGCCCCGGCCGCTCAGACTCGGGCGGCCAGGCTCTCCGGCGTGACGTTCTCCTCCCGCGTGACCTGCTTGATGACGAAGTCGAAGGTGCCGTGCTTGACGCCGTTCTCGTCCGTCGTGCACGGCACGACCAGCGCCGGGTGGTAGTAGTCGTCGTCGGTGTTGCCCGGCTCCCCCTCGACGTAGAGCTGAGTGGTGACCGGCCTGCTGACGCCCTGCACCTTGACGTGGATGTGCTTGGCCTCCCGGGGTTCGTAACAGCCGGGGATGATCGTGGTGACCTCGTACCGGCCCTCGCCGTCGGTGAGCACGTAGCCGCTGTACCGCCAGCCGACCATGTCGTAGTTGCCCGCGGCGTCGGATGACCAGAAGCTGACGACGGCGCCGCTGACCGGCTTGCCTCGTTCGGTAAGCACCCGTCCGGACAGCACGATGCCCGGCTTGTCACCGGGCTCCAGCAAGTTGGACCGCATCGGTGCGCCGAGCCGGAAGTAGGGCCCCTCGATCTCGTGGGGAGTCTGCGGCAGCTCGCCGGGTTCCGGCGGCGGCGGCTGCTCCACGCCAGGCGACTTGCCCGCCATGAATCCCGGCACGCCCTTGCGCCGAACCTCCGCCGGGCTGGCCTGCTCCTGCACTGTCATGACGATCTCCACTCCGTCAGTTCCTCATCGGCCGAAGATCCGGTCCGACGCGAGCCGCGCGCCCTCCGCGAGCGCGGCAAACTTCGCCCACATGACTTCCGGGTGGGTCCGCCGGATGGCGGCGGCCTGCGCGAACCCGCAGTCGGCTCCCGCGATGACCTGCTCGCGGCCCACGATCCCGGCGAACCGCTCGATCCGCTGCGCGACCAGCCGCGGGTGCTCGACCGTCGTCGTGTGATGGGTGATGACGCCCGGGATCAGGATCTTCCCGTCGGGGAGCTTCGCCTGCTGCCAGACCTCCCACTCCCACTCGTGCCGCGGGTTAGCCGCCTCGATCGAGTAGGCACCGGCGTTCACTTGCAGGATGAACCCGATGAGCGCCTCAAGCGGCGCGTCGGCGACGTGCGGGACATGCCAGCTGCCGAAGCACACGTGGTAACGCACCCGGTCCGCAGGTATCCCGGCGAGCGCGTGGTTGAGCGCGTCGATCCTGAGCTGGGCCCAGTGGTTGTACGCCTGCGCTCCGGCCTGGATCAGGTGGTCGTACATGTTGGCCAGCACGGCGTCGTCGACCTGGAGGATGAACCCGGCTTCGTGGATCGCCAGGTACTCCTGCCGCAGCGCGTCGGCGATCGCGTAGACGTACTCTTCCTCGGTCTTGTAGTACTCGTTCACGCCCTGGTACGCGGTGCTTGCCGGGGCGACGCTGGTGAAGAAGACGTCCCGGTCCTGCTGGCCAGCGGTAGCGGCCTTCAGGTTCGCGATGTCCCTGGCGACCTGGTCGTGACCGGTGTACTTGACCGGCCCGACGCAGACCTCGGCTGGTGCGCCGGTCAGCGCGGGCGGCATCTCGGGGTTGTCGGTGAAGAACTCCCTGAACCGGTCCCGGTCGCGGCCCAGCCAGTCCAGCGGCTTGAGCTGGTCCGGCCTGATCTCAAATCCGCTGATCCGCTCCAGCACGTAGGCCGACCAGCTTGACTTGCCGTACTCGCCGTCGTTGACGATGTCGAGGCCCGCCGCCCACTGCCGGGCCACCACGTCAGCCACGGCCGCGGGCAGCGCACTGTCGGTCAAGTCCGGCGGGCGGATCAGGCTGCCGGTGTGCGTGGTCAGGAACCTTGTCCGGCTACGTTGCACGCTTGCGCCCTTTCTCTATGTCGGCCCGGGAGCGACCGCGGGAAACCCCCGCCGTCGTGTCGGCCTGCGCCCATGATGCGCCGGTCACAGCCACGCCGCCGGCAGGTCTGATGTCCGCACGACCCAGCCGCGGTCGAGGTCGTCGAGCCGATCGCCGAGCCCGACACCCGCCAGCAAGGCCTTGGCGTCCTCTCCCGGGCGGCGCGGGGGGTGGCCGAGCCTGGCCGGCGTGCGGGACAGCCGGACGGAAATGCCCGGCATCGTGCACGGACCCGCGCCCGCCACCTGCTGGGTCACGCTCAGCCCGCGAGTCCGGGCAGCCTCGCTGGTCATCAGCTCCCCGACCGGCACCACGACATGCGCCGCGATGCCCGCAGCGGTCAGCTCGCCGACCAGGCTCTCCGCCGCACGCACCGCGAACGCGGCGGCGAGCGCGGCCGCCAGGGGGCCGCCCGGCAGGCCGGCGAGGCCCGGAACGCCGGCGATTGCGGCGAGCCGCGGCAGGTCGTCCTGGCTTGCCGCGACGAAGAGCCACCGGTCGCGGGCCTGGTAGAAACGGTGCAGCGGTCCCTCACCGAGCGTGTCGTAGCCGCGCGGCTCCGAGGACGCGAAGCCGGGGAAGCTGAACATGAACGCGGCCTGGTGGCAGGTGGCCGTCTGGGCCAGCGAAGCGCTGACGAACTGACCCTCGCCGGTCTGCTGCCGGTGGTACAGGGCGAGCGCGGTGCCGAACGCGGCGAGGATGCCGGTGCCGATGTCCACGATGTTGTAGGGACCGAGCACGGACGGCAGCGCGGTCCGCTCCATGATCCCGGTGACCGCCTGGCCCTGCCGTTCCCAGCCGCGCCACCCCGTCCACGGGCCGTGCGGGCCGTAGCAGCTGATCGAGGTGTACACGACAGCGGGCCGCCGCGCGTGCACCTCGGGATAGCCGATGGCCAGCCGGTCGGCGGTCCCCGGCGAGAAGTTCTCCAGCACGACGTCGGCGTCGTCGACAAGCCGCCAGTAGACGTCCAGGCCCGCCACCGCGCGGACGTCGAGCAGCAGCGAGTCCTTGCCCCGGTTGAGGTAGCCGCCCATGCCGGAGGCCGGCGGGCTGATCTTGATGACCTGCGCGCCGAACTCGGCAAGCAGCCGCCCGCAGGTGGGGCCGGCCAGCGCGATGCCGAGATCCAGCACCCGCATCCCGTCCAGCGGGCTGCCGAGTTCCGGTTCCGGGCCAGGCGATATGTCGCGCGGCGGCAGGTCGGCAAGCTCAGCGAGCACGGCAGCGGTATCGGCGCCTGGCAGCCGGCGCGGCCCGGCGAGCGGGTCAGCGAACGCGCTCAGCGTGACCGGGCGGCCTGCGCACCAAATCGAGCCGAGCTCGGGGTCGTCGACCTGCGCCACGGCCCCACTGAGCCGGGCCTGCTCGGTGCCGATCCACTCGGCAGGCGTGCGCACGAAGCCGATGGCTGCGCCGGCCGCGTTGCCCAGTTCCTCCCACTCACCGGCCGTACGGGTCGCGAACAACTCACGCAGCCTGGCGTGCAGCCGCTCGTTCACCTCCGGCCTGGCGTTCGCGGTCAGGTCAAGCAGCTCGGGGTCGGCGTCGCCGAGCAAGCCGGCGGCGCGGGCGAACCAGGACAGGTGCCGCGGGCTTGACGTGTCGAACTGGACGTACCGGCCGTCACGGCAGCGGAACGCCCCGGCGCCGCGCTGGTGTATGCCCTTCGGTGGCCGCAGCCCGCGGTCGTCGGCGTAGGCACCGCTGTGCCCGATCAGGGTGAACATCGCGTCGAACAGCGGGACGTCGACCCGCTGGCCTTGGCCCGTCCGGCGGCGCGCGATCAGCGCCATGACGACGCCGAGCGCAGCCAGGTAGGCGGCGAAGCTGGAAGCGAGCGGCAGCGCGGAGTACGTCGGGCGGCTCCAGTCCCAGCCTGGCGGCTGCTCGCCGGCGCGCGGCCGGCAGTTCCCGGTAGCGGCCGCCACGATCCCCTCGAACGCCCGCAGCCCGGCCCGCGGATCGTCGGCGCCAAACCCCGGCATCGAGCACACGATAAGACCTGGGCTAGCGGCGCGAGCGACGTCCAGGTCAAGCCCAAGGCGAGCAAGCGTGCCCGGCCGGAAGTTCTCGATCACGACATCCGCGGCCGCGACCAGTCTCGCCGCGGCGGCCAGGTCGCGCTGCTGCCTCAGGTCAAGGACGATCCGGCGCTTGGCGCGGTTGAAGAACGCGTCGGCGACGCCGCCGTATCGAGGCCCGCCTGGCGGGTCTACGTGCACGACGTCGGCACCCTGGTCGGCAAGCAGGACCGCGGCAAGCGGCCCGGCCACGTACTGGCCGAAGTCGGCAACCCGAAGCCCGGCGAGGGGTCCATCGGCATGGCCGAATCGTGTGGCCGGCCCGGATTCCGGGCCGGCCACACGACCAGGACGAACTGTCACTGCAAGCCGGGCGGGATCTTGAAGCCGGCTGGCGGCCCGATCCACCGGGCTATCGCCCTGAACACCCCCGGTGACGTGTTCTGGAAGAAGGAGTCCCTGTCGTTGCAGACCGCCGGAGCTTGCTTGAACGATCCGCAGACCAGCGCCGGGGCGCCCTGCGGCACAGGGCCCTTGAAGGTCTTGGCGATGGAGTTGAGGCTGCTCGCCGTGATGGCCTTGCCAGCCTTCAGCAGCTGGTC
Source organism: Streptosporangiaceae bacterium (assembly GCA_030040415.1). Taxonomy (GTDB): domain Bacteria; phylum Actinomycetota; class Actinomycetes; order Streptosporangiales; family Streptosporangiaceae; genus JAJYUU01. Next base: position 8,295 of record JASHTT010000157.1, read on the forward strand.
GTCCCACCTCGCGATGGTCAGCATCTGGGCGAACGAGTCGGCAACCCAGGCGTCGGCGGCGTACGTGGCGTAACCGAACTGGTCGGCGACCGCCTTGAAGGCCGGCAGGCTCGGGTCGTCGGGGTCCCCGGGCAGCGGGTTCGCGCTGGCGTAGTACCAGCCGACCGGCAGCTTCCCGCCGTCGCCCTGCGCGGTCACAGTCGAGTCACAGGGCACGTTGGCCAGCACCGGCGTGGTGATGCTGAGTTGCTTGATGGCCTTGTAGATGTCGGAGCAGATCACCGGGTTCGGCGAGTCGTTGATCACCAGGCCCGCAGTGGCGGCACCGGACGCGATCAGCGGCGCGGTGAGGTTCGTGGTGGTCGGGTCGAAGCCGACGACCTTGACGGGGATGCCCTCATACTTGAGCGCGTCCTCGGTAATCTCGGCGTCGACGTTGCTGCCCGGCAGGTCGGGGTAGACGATCGACACGCTCTTGGAGTGCAGGTACTGCTTGATGAAGGTGGCTAGCGGCGCCTCCACGTGCGTCGCGTCGCCGAACAGGATGTAGCCGTCCTTGTACGTCGCGTCGATCGGGCTCACCGAGACGCCGAAGACCAGCACCTTGCCGGTCGGCGAGATCGCGGACTCCATCGCCTGGTTGCCGATCGCGACGGCGCCGACGGATACGGCCTGGATGGCGGAGTTGTTGGCCATCTGCTGACCGCACTGCGCGGCATTGGCGACCACGTCCGGGATGAAGCAGGTCACGATCTTGACGGGGTGCCCGTCGATGCCGCCCGCGTCCTTGTTGATGTAGTCCTGGGCGATGATGGCGCCGTCGGTCCACTCCGGCGCGATGTCCGAGCTGCCACCCTGCTGGTTGATCACGCCAACGGAGATCGTCGAAAGCTTGGCATTCGCAGCCCCGGCGTGGCCGCCGATGAACGCCGTGTAGTTAGTGACCGGATGGTAGCTGCCGAGCGACGTGCTGGTCGGTGGCGTGCTGGTAGCCGGCGCGCTCGGCGTGCTGGTCGTGGAAGTGGTCGAGGATCCGCAGGCGGCCAGGACGAGCGCCACTGTGAGCGCTAAGCCACCTATGCCGACTGATGTGCGAACGTTCATAGCCAGTCCTTTCGACGCTGACGCGGACCCCGCGGGGTCCATCCCGCTCTCGGTGCGTCAGCCAACCTGGATGTGTGCCAGCCGAGACCTCCTCGTGCCGCGGGTTCACGGCGCTTACCGCGCCATGTTGAACTTTGTATGATCGCCATACAGCCTAACGAGGCGTCCATCCACCAATGCAGAGCGCTTCCGGCTGGCAGAAGCGCTTCGCGGACCGAGGGAAAGCAGTGGCCAAGGCCGACGGAGGCGCCCGGTACGAGGTACTCGCGATTCGCTACGGCACGCGGCTGACCAGCAAGCGCGACGTCTTCTTGCACTTCGATCAGTACGGCGAGCCGGACGGCACGCTGCGCATGGACTACTTCTTCTGGGTAGCGCGCAACGGGCGGCGCACGATCGTTATCGACTGCGGGTTCAACGAGGGCAGCGGCGCCCGGCGCGGCCGCACCATGCTGTGCCCGCCGCCGGCGGCGCTGCAGCGGATCGGCATCGCGCCAGCCGACGTGGACCTGCTCGTCGTCACGCACGCGCACTACGACCACGCGGGCAACATCGGGGCGTTCCCGTCTGCCCGGGTGGTCATGTCGGCCCGCGAATACGAGTTCTGGACCGGCGAGATCGCGTCCCGCCCGCTGTTCGCGAGCGTGGCCGAGGGCGACGATATCGCTGCGCTGCGCCGGGTCGCGGCGGCCGGCCGGATGAGCTTCGTCTACGGTGCGGCCGGCCGGTCACGATACAGCCGCCAGCCGATAGCCGACGGGATCGACGTCGTCGAGGTCGGCGGTCACACCCCCGGTCAGCTAGTGGTGCTGGTGGATACCGAGCATGGCCCGGTGGTACTCGCGTCCGACGCGCTGCACTACTACGAGCAGCTGACGCTTGACCGGCCGTTCACGCACGTCACGGATCTGCCGGCGACATACGCGGCCCTGCAGTACCTGCGCGACCTGCAGGCCGGCGGCGCCCAGGTTGTGGCCGGTCACGACCCGCTGGTAGCCGAGCAGTACCCGGCGCTAGCCGGGCACGAGGGCGCGACAAGAATCGGCCCGACGACGCAGGGCAGGCAGCCATGACGCGGATAGGCTTCATCGGCCTCGGCAACATGGGCGGCAGGATGACCCGCCGTCTCGTCGGCCACGGATATGAAGTGCTGGGCTTCGATCCAGTACCGGGCCGGGCAGCGGCGGCCGGGGCGGTCCCGGCCGGTTCAGTCGCGGACGTGACGAAGGGCAGCGACTGGATCCTGCTGTCTCTGCCGGACAGTGCTGTGATCGAGACGGTCATCCGTGGCGACGGCGGAGTACTGCAGTCAGGCCGGGCCGGGCAGGTGGTCGTGGACCTCAGCACCGCCGCGCCGAGTTCCACCATCGCGCTGCACGGCGAGCTGGCCGCCCGCGGCATCGAGTACCTGGACGCCGGGATCTCCGGCGGCGCGGCCGCCGCCGAGCATGGCACGCTGACGGTAATGGTCGGCGGCTCTGCCACCGCGCTTGAGGCAGTAGCCCCGGTACTACAGCCGATCGCCAGCAAGGTCGTGCACATGGGCGGCAGCGGCGCAGGCCACCTCACCAAGGTGCTCAACAATTTCCTGAACGCGGTCAGCCTGGCCGCGACCGCTGAGGTGATGCTGGCCGCGAAGCAGGCAGGCCTCGACCTGGCGCGTGTCCTTGAGGTGATCAACGCCGGCAGCGGCGTGAACTTCGCAACGCTGAATCGTTTCCCGCACATCATCGAAGGCGACTACCTCGAAGGCGGCCTGACCAGCGCGCTGATGACCAAGGACATCACGCTGTACGTGGCCTGCCTGCGCGAACTGGGCGTGCCGTCGCTCCAGGCAGCGGGCCCTCTTGCCGCCTTCGGGCTGGCCGACAGCCTCGGTTACCGTGACCAGATCAGTAACAAGGTGGTGGACGCGCTCGGCGACGTGGCTGGCGGCGTCCGTTTGCACGAACCCC
>JASHTT010000158.1 GCA_030040415.1 Streptosporangiaceae bacterium
CGAAGTGGGCGGTGAAGCCCCCGGCGGGGACGTCCTGATCATTGGTGGCGGCGTGATCGGGCTGAGCATCGGCTGGCGGGCCGCGCAGCGGGGCCTGAGCGTCGTCATCGCGGACCCGGCGCCCGGCGCCGGCGCCACGCACGCCGCCGCGGGCATGCTGACGCCAGTCACCGAGGCCGCCTACGCAGAACGAGAACTGTTTGCCCTCGGCCGGGAGTCGCTGCTGCGTTATCCGGACTTCACGGCCGAGCTAACCGGGATCACCGGGCTACAGGCAGGCTTCCGCCAGACGGGGACGCTTGTGGTCGCTTATGACCATGACGACCTTGCCGTGCTGGACGAGCTGCGCCGACTGCAGGATTCCTTCGGGATCAGCACACAGCAGCTCAGCGCGCGTGAGTGCCGCGAGGCGGAGCCCATGCTCGACCCGTCTGTCCGCGGTGGCCTGCTGGCTGCGGGAGACGGGTCAGTCGACCCCCGATTGCTGGCCGTAGCACTGCTCGCCGCCGCGCAGGCGGCGGGCGTCCGGCTGGTCCGCCAGCAGGCGACCAGGTTGCTGACAGGCACCGGCCGGGTCAGCGGCGCGCAGCTCGATGACGGCAGCACGATCACGGCGGGCCAGGTCGTGCTGGCGGCCGGCTGGTAGTCCGCGGCTCTTCCGGGGCTGCCAGCCGACGCCGTCCCGCCGGTCCGGCCTGTCAAGGGCCAGATCCTGCGGCTGCGCTCGACGCCGGCCACCACGGCGGCAGGCCTGCCGCCGGGCCTGCTGCGCAGGACCGTGCGCGGCATCGTTCGCGGTGCCAGCGTGTACCTCGTTCCGCGGCAGAGCGGTGAGCTGGTGATCGGCGCCACCCAGGAGGAACTCGGTGCCGACACGACGGTGACCGCCGGCGGGCTGTGGCAGCTGCTCCGTGACGCCCGGGCGCTGGTTCCCGGCGTCACTGAGCTCGCGCTTGGCGACTTCGTCGCGGGGCTGCGGCCGGGCACACCAGACAACGCCCCGGTCATCGGGCCGGCCAGGCTGCCAGGCCTGGTCCTGGCCACCGGGCACTTCCGCTCGGGGGTGCTGCTGGCGCCGGTGACCGCGGATACGGTGGCGGACTTCCTCGCGACCGGCACCCCTGATCCGCTGTGGAAGGCGTTCGCGCCCGACCGGTTCCCGGTCAGGGCTGAGGAGGCGTGATCATGCAGATTGTCATCAACGGGCGGCTGCATCAGGCTGCGGCGGTCATCTCGCTAACCCAGGCGGTCGAGCTGCTGACCAGCGCGAAGAGCGGGGTCGCCGCCGCCGTCAACGGCGAGATCGTGCGGCGCTCAGCCTGGGACGCGACCCGGCTGGCCGACGGCGACCAGGTCGAGGTGCTGACCGCAGTGCAAGGGGGCTGACCATGGACGACCCGCTCGTCATCGCAGGCGAATCGTTCAGCTCCCGGCTGATCATGGGCACCGGCGGCGCGCCGAGCCTGGAGGTGCTCGACCGGGCACTCGTCGCGTCCGGCACCGAGTTGACCACGGTTGCGATGCGCCGGGTCGATCCTGCGGCGGCAGGGTCGGTGCTCGACGTGCTCGCCGTCCGCGGCATCCGCGTGCTGCCGAACACGGCGGGCTGCTTCACGGCCGCTGAGGCGGTGCGGCTCGCGCGTCTGGCCCGCGAGGCGCTCGGCACCGCGTGGGTGAAGCTCGAAGTGATAGCGGACGAGGTGACATTGCTGCCGGAGCCCGTCGAGTTGCTCACCGCTGCCGAGGAACTGGCCGCCGACGGCTTCACCGTGCTGCCCTACACCAACGACGACCCGGTGCTAGCCCGCCGACTCGAGCAGGTTGGCTGCGCCGCGGTCATGCCGCTCGGCTCTCCGATCGGCTCTGGCCTCGGCATTCGCAATCAGCACAACATCGAGCTGATCGTCGAGTCAGCCGGCGTTCCGGTGATCTTGGACGCCGGCATCGGGACAGCAAGCGACGCAGCCATCGCGATGGAACTGGGCTGCGCTGGAGTGCTGCTCGCCACCTCGGTCACGAGAGCGCGGGAGCCGGAACTCATGGCCGAGGCCATGCGGCTCGCGGTGACTGCCGGACGGCTGGCGTTCCTGGCCGGACGGGTACCAAGGCGCAGGTACGCGCTCGCATCCTCGCCCCCGCCGGGCTAGCCGACCCGACCAGGCGACTTCTTTGCGCGCGCCGAGCGGAGTGCGCGCCCTACAATTCTGCCGATGGATACGACGTTGTCAGCTCCTGTCGGGCAGGTGCTCGACGGGCGCTACCTGGTCGAGTCCTACGTCGCGCGCGGCGGGATGGCCACGGTCTACGTTGGCCGTGACGTCCGGCTGGACCGGCAGGTGGCGCTCAAGATCGCCCACCCGGAACTGGCACGCGACGCGGAGTTCGTGGCGAGGTTCATCGGCGAGGCCAGGGCAGTGGCCCGGCTGTCGAGCCCCAACGTCGTTGCCGTCTTCGACCAGGGCTCCGATGGCGAACTGCACTACATCGCCATGGAGTACGTGCCCGGGCCGACGCTGCGCGAGCTGCTCGTAGCCCGTGGCCGACTGGGCCCGCGCGAGGCGCTCGACATCATCGAGCGCGTGCTGGCCGGGCTGGCCGCCGCGCACGAAGCCGGCATCGTGCACCGGGACGTCAAGCCAGAGAACGTGCTGCTCGGCAATGGGCGCTCGGTCAAGGTCGCTGACTTCGGCCTGGCCAGGGCCGCCGCTGGGATCAGCCACACCAGGACCGGGGTGCTGATTGGCACCGCTGCCTACCTCGCGCCCGAGCAGGTCGCGAGCAACACCTCGGATCAGCGTTCCGACGTGTACGCCGCGGGCGTCATGCTGTTCGAGATGCTCACCGGTGAACAGCCGCACACCGGCGAGACGCCGCTCGCGGTCGCCTACAAGCACGTCAATGCCGTGGTGCCGGCGCCGTCCAGCCGCAACGCCGAGCTGCCGTCGGCCCTTGACGCGCTCGTGGCCCTGGCTACCAGCCGAGACCCGGAACTGCGGCCGCCTGACGCCGGCCACTATCTGCACGCGATTACGCAGGTACGGCGGGGCATGCCCGTGCCGGCCATGCAGCCCGTGCCGCAGCCCGGCGAGCAGACAGCGCCGGCCGACCCGGGCGGCCGCCACCGCCAGCCATCCGGCGTCGCGATGCCGGATGACGCCGGGCAGTCGGCTGGCCGCACCGCCGGCCACACGCTGCGGCAGATCACCGACCCGTTGTCGGCCGGATCCAGCGGCGCCGAGGCCAACCGCACGATGGTGGTGCCTGCCGGCGGCATAGATCACGACGCCGCCGGCGGCTACCCGGGCGGACGGCCCCCTGGGCGCTACCGGGAGCCGCTGCTGCAGCGCTGGCTGTTCAGCCGGAGGATCCTGGTCCTGCTCGCTGTGGTGCTGGTCGCGGTGGCGGCGTGGTGGCTGGCCGCCGGGCGTTACGTGGCGGTGCCACGGGTCGCCGGCCGGACCCTCGCATCGGCCCGCAGCATGCTGCGCGCCGATGGGCTAACGGTGCTGTCCGCCCCGGCCCGGCACAGCTACACCGTGCCTGCCGGAGACGTGATCGCGACCGAGCCGGCCGCGGGAACGCGAGTAACCCATGGCGGCACTGTGACCGTCATCCCGTCGCTGGGGCCCTGGCTTGTGACCGTGCCCGCGGTCACCGGACAGCAGCTGGCACAGGCCGAACAGAGCCTGAAGGCAGTCGGCCTCAAGCCCGGGACTGTCAGTTACGAGACCTCGACCAGCATCCCGCCGGGCATCGTCATCTCCACCGACCCGATGGCCTACCAGCAATGGGCGAAGGACAAGCCGGTCCGGCTGGTCGTCAGCGCGGGCCAGCCGCTGCCGGACTTCGTCGGGCAGCAGGTCTCGGCGGCGCAGGCCGCGGCGCAAAGCGGCGGCTACTCGATCCAGCAGGAGACCGTCGCCAACAGCTCACAGCCGCAGGGCACGGTCCTCAGCCAGCAGCCGAAGGCGGGCACGCCGATCAGCTCGGGTGAGGTCGTGACCGTCTGGGTGTCTGCGGGGCCGCCCGGTGTTGCCGTGCCTAACGTAGACGGCATGAGTGCCCAGCAGGCCGTCCAGACACTGCAGCAAGCGGGATTCCAGGTGAGCGTCGTGACCGGCCTGTTCGGGTCCCGCGTGACGAACTACTCGCCGCAGGGCACCGCCCCCAGCGGGTCGACCATCACGATCACGGTCGGCTACACCCTGTAAGTCGGCTAGACCTTGTGACTCCGCGTGGCTTTTGCGGAGCGGCTCACAGCGGTGGGCCCTCCCCGTCCATCTCCTGGTAGGAATAACGCTGCTCGTGCCACGGGTCGGCGACGTTGTGGTAGCCGCGCTCCTCCCAGAACCCGCGCCTGTCGATGCTCAGGTACTCGATGGCGCGGACCCACTTCACGCTCTTCCAGGCATACAAGTGCGGCACGACGAGCCGCAGCGGGAACCCGTGGTCGGGCGTCAGCTGGTTCCCGTCGCGGTGCGTCGCGAGTACCGTCTGGTCGGCTGCGAAGTCAGTCATCCGCACGTTGGCGCTGTAGCCGAAGTCGGCCCAGATCATCACGTGCGTCGCGGTCGGCGCGGGCGGGAACTCCGTCATCAGGTCGACGGCGAGCACGCCAGCCCAGCGGATGCCGGGAACCGTGAACTTCGTGACGCAATGGAAGTCGGCGACAACGTCGCTGACCGGCAGCGCGCAGACCTCTTCCCAGCTCAGGTACCTCTCGGCGCCCGACTCCGTCGCGCCGAAGATGCGCAGGTCCCACGTGTCCGGGCGAAACACTGGCACCGGCCCGTAGTGCAGCACCGGCAGCGTTCGCGGCACGTATTGCCCGGGCGGCAGTTGCGGTTGACGGCCTGCCTCCGGGGGCCCGGCCGCAGGCTTGCCAGCCCGACGTCCGCCGGACTGCGGTCGGCCAGCCCCTGGACGGCCCGTCAGCGGTGCCCGGGAGCGAGCATCAGCATCGCCGCCGCGCACTCCGGTGCCGGGCTCGGTCGTCTCCAGCTGACCTGCCCCCTTCCCGCATGTCCCGGCGGCCCGGGGCGGCGAAACCCCGGAACCCCGCTTGCCGCCGCGACCGCGAAGTCGACCCTTTCCCGCAGGTGCAGTTATCTTGCCACCCTCCCCGATCCGGACTTTCCGCGACCACCCGGCGACGGACCATGGCGCGCGATGCGCTACGCTACGCGCGTGCGCAACTCCTATTGGTTTGGATTCGGCTACCGGCCCGGCCCCGGGACGGTCGCCCGCCAGACTCTGCGCTGACGCAAGGCGACACTCAGCTAAGCCCCGGGCCGTGACGGTCCGGGGCTTTGTTCATGATGGAGGCTGCAATGGTGGTGGTGATGGCCCCGGAGGCCACAGAGGGTGACATCGACGCGATCGTCGACCTGGTGGGCGCCGCGGGGGGCGAGGCGTTCGTGAGTCGCGGCGTGTCCCGCACGATCATCGGCCTTGTCGGCGACGTTGAGCAGTTCGGTGCGCTTAACCTGCGTAGCTACCGTGGCGTCAGCGACGTCGTGCGCATCTCCGTGCCCTACAAGCTCGTCAGCCGCGAGCACCACCCGAGCCGGTCGGTGATCACGGTCGGCGGCGTACCCATCGGGCCAGGAACTCTGACCGTGATCGCCGGTCCGTGCACCGTCGAAACCCCGGAACAGACGCTGACCGCCGCGCGGATGGCGCAGGCTGCGGGCGCGTCGATGCTCCGAGGCGGCGCGTTCAAGCCGCGTACATCGCCCTACGCCTTCCAGGGCCTCGGGGAGGCAGGCCTTCGGATCCTGGCCGACGTCCGGGCCGAAACTGGGCTGCCTGTCGTGACCGAGGTGATCGATCCAGCCGCCGTGGACCTGGTTTGCTCCTACGCCGACATGCTGCAGGTCGGCACGCGCAGCATGCAGAACTTCGCGCTGCTGCAAGCCGTCGGCTCCGCGTCGAAGCCTGTCCTGCTCAAGCGGGGCATGAACGCAACCATCGAGGAATGGCTCATGGCCGCTGAGTACATAGCGCAGCGCGGCAACCTGGACATCGTCTTGTGCGAGCGCGGCATCCGCACGTTCGAGACGGCCACCAGGAACACCCTCGACATCAGCGCCGTGCCGGTGGCGCAGCGGCTATCGCACCTGCCGGTGATCGTCGATCCCTCGCACTCCGGCGGCAGGCGCGACCTGGTGCTGCCGCTGAGCAAGGCGGCGATCGCCGTCGGCGCCGACGGCCTGATCGTGGACATGCACCCCGAGCCCGCCGCGGCCATGTGCGACGGTGACCAGGCGCTAACCGGCGCGGACATCCGTGAACTGCGGGCGGCGGTCACCTCGCTTCCGCCGCTGCTCGGCCGGGAACTCACCCCCGCGCCCCGGCCCGTGCTGGCCACCTGAGTCCCTGGGCCGTCGGCGCAGACGCTGCTACAGGCCCGAGACCGCGGGGATCAGCTCGGCTCCGATGATCTCGAGCGGCCGCAGGCTCCACACGTTGGCTACCGAGCCGATGGCCATGCCGAAGCCCATCTCGGCAAGACCTGCGAGCTGCTCGGTGAGTTCGCTCACGCGCTCGCCGCGCTCGCCGACGTCGAAGGCGAAGTAGCAGGTCTTCATGATGTCGTCGTAGTCGCGGCCCGCTGCTTCGCAGTGCGCCCGCAGCACGTCGAGCTTGCGGCCGAGCTCAGGTCCGGGAAACAGGTTGCACGCCTGCCCGTACCGCGCGACCAGCCGCAACGTCTTCCGCTCCCCTGACCCGCCGATCATGATCGGCGGATGCGGCACCGAAAGTGCGGGAGGGAGGTTGAGAGGCCGCTCTAGCTGGTAATGCTTACCGAGGTACGGCGAGGTGTCAGCGCTCCACATCTGCAGGCAGATCTGGAGCGTTTCCTCTAGCCGTTCGAACCGCTCGGCGACGGGAGGGAACGGGATGCCCAGTCCGCGGGCCTCCTCAGCGTTCCAGGCGGCACCGATGCCGAGCCACGCACGGCCGCCAGAGAGCACGTCCAGCGTGGTAACGATCTTCGCGAGGATGCCCGGTTCCCGGTACACAGCCCCAGTTACCAGCGTCAGCAGCCGGGCCCTGGACGTGCAGCCCGCCAGGTACCCCAGCGTGGTGTAGGCCTCCAGCATGTCCTGCTCTGGCGGGCCGATGACGCCGATCTGGAAGAAGTGGTCCATGACCGCGATGCTGTCGAAGCCCGCATCGTCGGCCGTCCTCGCTACCGCGGCCAGCTGCCGACCAAGGTGCTCAGCGCCGCCGGCTCCCGTGAAATCGGGCACCTGCAAGCCGATTCGCATCCGGCATCACCTCGCCAACCCAGCTTCCCACACGCCGCCGCACGCCCGACTTTGCGAGGCTGTCCCGAGCCAGGGCAGGATCGGCGGGCCGCGGGCGCGCGGCACCTCCGTTTTCCAGGTATCTTGTGAAAATCTTGACCTTAGCGTTGCGAGCCTTCGAAGGAAGGGCCGGAACCACGCGGAGACACTGATGCTGAGGTTCCGCTTGACGAGCGCGATCGTGGCGGGCTTGCTGCCCGTCGTGGCGCTGGGCACGGTTGCTACCGGCTACACGGGCCGACCAGACGCGTCCGTCTCGTCGACCACGTCGCTTGCGGCAGTCGGCAAGCACTACGGCCCGGCCGGCAATTTTTCCGGCTACTCGGTAATAGCCGTCACCGGAAGGCGTTCCGCATGGGTGTTCGGCGGCACGAACCCGGGTGGCCCGAGTTCGCCGGTGGCAGCGCGCTGGAACGGCACGACATTGCAGACCGTGGCCCTGCCTGCCGGGCTGACCGGCTTCATCAGCGCCGCGAGCGCGTCCTCTGCCAGCAATGCCTGGGCGGTCAGCGGCTATGGCGGGTACGCCGTCCGATGGAGCGGCAGCAGGTGGCTGGTCGCCCGGCGCTGGCAGCAGGGCCAGATCACCGGCGTGCTTGCCGTCAGCCCGCACGAGGTCTGGGTCTTCGGCACCGCCTTGGACGGCACCCGTGGCGTTGGCACATGGCTGTTCAACGGGTACTCCTGGAAGGCAATCAACGGGCCGCCCGGCGACATCTACCAGGCCACCGCGTGGCACCGCGACATCTGGGCGATCGCGGCCACCTCGCATGGCGACCGGATCGAGCATTACAACGGCACCGCATGGCGGCAGGTGCAGGTCGGGCCGGCACTTGACCGCGTCGAGGAGACCAGCATCGCCGCGGTATCCGGGAGCGACGTGTGGGTGCTGGGCAACATGGCCGGGCGCGCAGGCCCCGGGCGCGTCGTGCTCGCACGCTGGAACGGCTCCCGCTGGACGCGGATCATGACGAGCGTGCACGCGTGGGCGGGCCAGCTAGCCAACGGCAGTCACGGCGGAGTGCTCGCCACCGCAACGCCGGCCTCGTCGGCCGCGGTTGGCCTGATCCTGCGCGTGTCGACGCTCGGCCGGGTGGCCGCAGTCACGGTCGCTTCAGGTCTCGGCAGTGGCGTCAGCGACGTGGCGCTCGCGCCCGGGTCGCAGTCGCTCTGGGCGACGGGCGGCGACCTGACCGAACTCGGCGCTGACGCGGCGGTCTGGGTCATCCCGCTCACGCGCGCTTAGCCCGAATCACGGCCAGCTCGAGTCCCCGGGCGCGACCGGCTCGCGCGACTCCTGTGGCCCGCGCTCTGCCGGCGGCGACGCGTCACGGCCGGCCGGGAGAGTGTTCCTGGGCCGCAGCCGCCAATTCCTCCGCCAGGTCGTCAGCATCGAGTCGGGCCTCGATCTTCCGCAGATCCTCGATCCGGGCTCGGGTTTCGACCTGCCGCGGCGTCAGCAGTGAGCAGCAATCCTGGTCGGGCAGCTCGGAAATGGCCAGGGTGGCGATCCTGCGCGCCTCACTGATGATCTCGGACTTGTCGAGCCCGATCAGCGGCCGCAGGATCGGCAGCGACACGGCATCGTCCAGTGCGGTGATATTCGTCAGGGTCTGGCTGCTCACCTGGCCGAGCGAGTCGCCGGTGACCAGCGCTGCGGCGCGCAGCCGCCGGGCCATGGCCGCGCCGGTCTTGAGCATCAAGCGGCGCTGGGCGACGATCTGCAGCCGTCCGGCGCCAGAACTGGCCAGCGCACGCTGGGCGTTGCCGAACGGCACGACGAACAGCCGGGAGTCTGACTGGAACCGGTCGAGCTGCCTGGCGAGGCCGTAGGCCTTGTACACCGACTCCGGACCGGTGAGCGGCATCCCCGAAAAGTGCAGGAAACTGCAGCGCAGGCCACGGCGCATCATCCGGTAGGCGGCGACCGGCGAGTCGATGCCGCCGGACATCAGCACCAGAGCACGGCCGCTCATCCCGACCGGCAGCCCGCCCTGGCCCGGCCAGCCCTCGGTGAACACGAACACCTCACGCTGGTCGACCTCAACGAACACGGTGGTGTCCGGAGAGCTGAGATTTACCGGGTAGCCGTAGCGCTGCTGGATCTTGCTGCCGATCGCCACCGCAAGGTCAGCGGATGTCAGCGGGAACCGCTTGTCCCTGCGCCTCGCGCGTACCGCGAACGAGCCCTCGCAACCCGCTGCCATCGCCACGGCGGCGTCAATCGCAGCATCGGGATCCTTTGCCACGCGGACGGCCCGGCACACCCGCGCGAGCCCCATGACGTACTTCATCCGCTCGGCCACTGCGTCGGCGGCTGTGGCCCTGTCTTGGGCCACACCGTCTTGCGAGCCAGCCACCCGCAGCACGATGACGCCCTCGCGCTGCCAGACCCGCACCTCGATACCCAGGTCGCGGACGGCTCGCCGGATGTTGTCGTGCAGCAGCCGCTCGAACTGCTGCCGGTTTCTGCCCTTCAGGACGATCTCGCCGAGCTTCAGCAGCACGCATGGCTCGTGCCCGTCAGCGTCAGCCTCGTCGGCCGCGACGGCATGATCGATGACGGGGCTGGCGATAGGCAGCACGGACATCACTTCAGTCTGCCACCAGAGCGGGACGTATGAGCCACTGGAATTCGTTGACTCCGCCGGCGATCGCTGCCGGGTCGGCAAAACATGCCGAACACCTAGAAGCTACCTCAATCGCCAACTCGCTAGCGCGCTCAGAGTATCTGGCTGGATACTGACAGTGAAATTCATCCGGCTCGAGGATGCGAGATGGCGATCTGCACACGGTGCGGGCGGCGGACCCCGCTGGGGGCGCGGCTCTGCTTAGACTGCTCGGCACGGCCGTTCCCGTCCAGGTCCATGGTGTCGCCCCGGCTGGCAAGGCCCTACGTGCAGCCAGCCGGCCTGCCCGCCTTGCTGCCGGCCCCGCTGCTGGCTGTTCCCCGGGCCGCTCCACCGGCCCGCTCCCGAGACGTCCAGCCGTCGGCGACCACGGCCACGCCGACGGTCAGCGAGCGCTTGCCGGCGGTGCCGCCCGCTCAGCCGAGTGTTCCGCCCGGAGACGCAGAAACGGACGCGCAAGCTAACGCCTTAGCGTCCGCCGAGCTGCCGCCGGCCGACGCGATTCCGGCCATCAAGCCCGTGAACCCGCTAGTCGGCGGCCCACCAAGCGGACGCTGGATAGCGCTCACGGCGTCCGCTGCCGTCCTTGTCATCGCGGCCGGAGCGGCGACGATCGCCACCGAGCAGGCCGGCCAGTCGCCGCGGGCAGCGGGTCGCCC
>JASHTT010000159.1 GCA_030040415.1 Streptosporangiaceae bacterium
CCGTGCCGGCCTATGTAGCGGGCCACCTCGCCGCCGCCGGTCGAGTGACCGACATGCACGGCGTCGTGGATGTCGAGGAAGGCGGTGAGCGCGGCGAGGTCGTCGGCGTAGTGGTCCATGTCATGGCCGTCGCTGGTCTGGCTGGACCTTCCGTGGCCGCGCCGGTCGTGGGCGATGACGCGGTAGCCGTGCAGGAGGAAGAACATCATCTGGGTGTCCCAGTCGTCGGCCGACAGCGGCCAGCCGTGGCTGAACACGATGGGCTGACCGGTTCCCCAGTCCTTGTAGAAGATTTCCGTGCCGTCAATCGTGGTGATCGTGCCCATGCGGTGCGCTCCTTACTCGCTAGTGGTCACAGGCTGCCGACGTGCCGCCCTTCTGCTTCCCGGCCGGACCGGAACGCAGGCAGCAGGACTCTTGCGACGCGGCCAGCGGGCGCCTTTCGGCTTCCCTCCTCAGCCATCACCGCGCTGCGGGCTGGCCCTGGGCAACCCTGCCATCCGAATGGGCTGTCTCTAGCTGATCCTGGCCGGGCCCGCGCTCCCACTGGGATACCCGTTCGCCAGCGTCCTCCCGCGTAGCTGGGCATCTTTGTTTCAGCAATCTGCCGACGCCGATCCGCAATCGACACCATCCACGTGCTCAGCCAGCCCAGGGCCGCGCCGCCGCTGGATGCCTCAGTCGCTGACGGCCGGGGCTTCCGTTGCCGGTTTGGGCATATTGGCGGCCTTGCGGCGGGGCGGGGGGCCGGTGATCGTTCCGTCTCTCTGCCGTACGACGGCCCGAACCGCTGGCAGCACTGCTGGTACGAAGTTCGCCACAGCTATCGTGGCTCCCGCGCCGAACAGCACGGTATCGGCGCCGAACGCTGACTGCAGCGGCCCGGCCAGGGCGTAACCTACCGGCATCGCGACGAAGGCCAGCAGGTAGTCATAGCTGCGGAAGCGCGCCAGCACCTCGTTCGGCACGAGCTGCTGGATGGCCGTGTCCCAGTTGTTATTCAGGATCATGCCGCCGCAGACGCCCACGACGGCGCCCGCCGTGACGACCGCAACTGGCGCGTGGGCCGCGAGCGCCAGTAGCGGCGCAGCCAGCAGCACCGACGTAGCCATCCCGAATGCAACCGGCCTTCTCGCCCGGTACCACATGGTGACCAGGCCAGCCAGCAGCGCGCCGGCCGTCATGCCGCTGGACACCGCGCCCCATCCTGTCGCGCCGCCCAGCCGGCGCAGCGCCAGCACCGGGCCCAGCACCTCAAACACGGCGAACGCCATGTTGGACAATGCGTTGCCGATGAGCGTGGACCAGGCCCAGTTGCGCGAGATCACCTCGCGCCACCCGGTAGCAAGGTCGGCCAGGAAGTGTTCGTGCGATGCCTGCGGCCGTCCGGTCGATGCCATCAGCATCAGGAATGCGGCACTGCCCGCGAACGACGCGGCGTCCAGCGCGAAGGCCCAACCCGGGCCGACCGCGGCAACCATGATCCCGGATAGGGCAGGCCCGAGGACAGCGGAACCGCTCACGCTCATCGACAGCAACGAGTTGGCCTGCTGCAGCTTGTCGGTCGGCACGACCTCCGGGACCAAACTGACCGATGCCGGGCCTTCGAACGCCGTCCCAATCGCCACGATGGAACTCGCCAGCGCCAGTTCCCAGATCCTGGCATGCCCGGTCAGCAGAAGAGCGGCAACGCCGGCCTCCGTTGCCAGCCGCACCAGATCCGCAGTGAGCATCAGGCTCCGGCGCGACAGCCGGTCCGCCCACACACCACCGACCTGATAGGAGGCAAGCCCGGCGACGGTTCCCACCAGCAGCACGACGCCCAGAGACGTCGCGTTCCCGCCCACCCGCAACACCGCGAACGCCATGGCGACCGGCACAAACGCCGAACCCGCTGCGGAGGTAGTCGCCGCGAGCCACAGCATCCTGAACTGGCGGCCCGCCAGCGGACCGAAGGCTGGGCGATTCACTGGCGCAGCCTACCCGCGGCCCATGGGAAGCCCGCCAGTGAATTTCTGCGGATCGCGCTCAGACGGCCGGGCAGGCAGGCCCACCTCTACGGCCGCTGTGCTGCCGTGCTGCGCGGTCGGCAGAAAGGCCAGTTTCAGGTTCGCAACTGGCCTCTGACCTGGGTGGACCTGACCGGAAAATGACCCCGGCCAGGTTGCGGCCGGGCCATTGATCGCCTGACAGCGGCGTGCTGTCAACCGGGCCGACCTGGTGGGCGTCTCTCACCTGTCGGCCGACTGGGACGAATGAGCGGGCAGGGGCGGTGTGCCGTGCGCCGTTGGGTCAGGGGCTTAGGCAGGATTGCCGCGCCAGCCGTGGTCGTGCTGGCAGCGGGGGGTGTGGCTGCGGCGCCGGCTTCGGCGCGGGCGGCGGTAGCTTCGGGCGCGCCGGGGGCGCCTACTGCCGTAACCGCGGTGGCGCAGGATCGCGGAGCGGTGGTGCGCTGGACGCCGCCTTCGTCGGGTGG
Source organism: Streptosporangiaceae bacterium (assembly GCA_030040415.1). Lineage (GTDB taxonomy): Bacteria > Actinomycetota > Actinomycetes > Streptosporangiales > Streptosporangiaceae > JAJYUU01. The sequence continues at coordinate 2,477 of JASHTT010000159.1, forward strand.
CGCAGTGCTCGGCTACGTGATCAGGGCTGTGCCTGGTGGTCTCACGGTTCGGACGTCGGACGTAACGAGTTATCTGGCCGGAGGCCTGGCGAACGGCAGGGCATACCGGTTCACGGTTGCGGCGGTGAAGGCATCGGGAACCGGGCCGGCGAGCCGCCCGTCGGCGGCTGTAACGCCGGAGGCGCCGACGGTGCCCGGCCGGGTCAGCTCGATGGCGGCAACTGCCGGGTATGAGCAAGTAGCGGTGTCGTGGGCCGCGCCGAAGTCCGATGGCGGCGCGCCGGTCACCGGTTACCGCTTGACGACACGGCCGGGCACATCGACCGTGTCGGTGCCCGGCGACGCCCGGTCCGCGGCGGTGACCGGGCTGGCGGATGGGAAGGCGTATCGGGTCTTCGTCGCGGCGGTGAACAGCGCGGGAAGCGGGCAACCGGTCTCTTCGGCCGTGCTGCGGCCAGGCGCAACGGTGCCTGGCCCGCCGGCGCAGGTAACGGCGGCGCCCGTGCGTTCAGGCGTGCGGGTGTCCTGGGTTCCCCCGGACTCCGATGGCGGGTCGGCTGTGTCTGGGTACGTGGTTACCGCGGTCCGCAGCGGCCGGAAGGTCACGGTCGGGGCGAGCGCCCGCTCGGTCACCGTGACAGGGCAGCCATCCGATACGTCGTCTGCGTTTACCGTCGCGGCCAGGAACAGCCGGGGAGCCGGACCGGCGGCGACATCCGCGGCAGCCTCGGCCGGGGGGACGGTCGGCGCTAAAACCGTGGTCTTGTCAGCCGCGTCGCTGAGCACCCTGGCGCAGGCGCAGACAACCGGATCGCTGTTGTTCGCGAGCCCGCCCGCGCAGGTGCGTGACCTAGCCGCCGGAGATGTGCTGGCCGCCGGGGTCAGCACCGCTACCCCCGGTGGCCTGCTGGCCAAGGTGACCTCGGTGACCTCGTCCGGGTCGACCGTTACGGTCGCCACCGAGCCCGCATCGCTGGATGAGGCACTGTCGACGGCAGCGTTCGGCACCAGCGCCAGCCTGACCCGCTATCAGGTCGCTAGGTTCGTCCCGGCCCGGGCCGGAGTGCGGCTGCTCGCCGCCGGCCTGCAGCCGGCGTCCGCTGCGCCGGGCAGCATCGGGTTCAGCCTGGACACCACGCTGTACAGGAGCGGGAATGGGGGCACGGTCAAGGCCGACGGCAGCGTGGCGCTGACACCGCAGCTGTCATTTGCGGCGTCGGTGTCGTGCTGTTTCCACACCGCTAGCCAGTTCACTGCCAGCGTGACCGCAGCGGCATCGCTGACCTTCGCCGCGGACGTCAGCCACGACATTTCCGGCGGCTACACGCTGGGCACGCTGGACTTCGCGCCGATCACCTTCGCCGTTCTCGGAGTTCCAGTCGTGATCGTCCCCCAGTTGACGGTGAAACTGGTTGCGCGCGGGTCGGTGACCGCTGGCCTGTCCGCCAGCGCGGGCGAATCGGTGACGGTCGGCGCGCAGGTAACCACCAAGGACAGCCACGTATCCGCTCGCCCGGTCCGATCAGAGACCACCACCTGGACGCCGCCGGTCTTTTACGGCACCTTCAGCGTCGGCGGCGGAGCGGAGGCGGACCTCTCAGCCACCGTGGACGGGA
>JASHTT010000160.1 GCA_030040415.1 Streptosporangiaceae bacterium
GGTGAGCTTCCCGCTGACGGTGTCGAAGTCGGCGACGATGCCGCAGGTCTCCAGCGGCGCGGGATGGGAACGGGGGTACACCATGTCGCAGCCGACGACAACGTCGGCGCCGGCGAACACCGCCTCGGTGGCCTGCTGGTCGCCGGCCGACCAGTCGAAGATGCGGTTCCCTGAGCGGCCTGCCAGGTCGTCGCGGACGACCGGCGCTTCCGGGTCAAGCGCACGGCTGGCATCGACGACCGGCGGCAACTGCTCGTACTCGACTGTGATCAGCTCGAGCGCGTCCCGTGCGGCGTAGGAGTCGCGGGCGACGACGAATGCGACCTCCTGGCCCTGGAACCGCACCTTGTCGGTGGCCAGCACGGCCTGCACGTCTCCGGACAGCGTGGGCATCCAGGCAAGACCGCGTTCGGCCAGGTCCTGCCCGGTGAGCACCGCCTCGACGCCAGGGTGGGCGAGCGCCGCCGTGACGTCCACCGAGACGACCCTGGCGTGCGGCAGCGGGCTGCGCAGGATCGCCCCGTGCAGCATGCCGGGCAGGCTGATGTCGTCGATGAATCTTCCCTTGCCGCGGATGAAACGAGCGTCCTCTTTCCGTGGCAGTGGCCCGTATTGCCCGTTCCCTTGTTGTTCGCGGATCATGCCGGCCGCCGGGGATGATCGCTTGCCCACAGCACCGCACGGACGATGTTCTCGTAACCGGTGCACCGGCAGACCTGCCCGGAGATCGCCTCGCGGATCTGCGCGGCGGTCGGGCTCGGGTTGTGATTGAGCAGCCAGCGCGCCGTCATCATCATGCCGGGCGTGCAGAAGCCGCACTGCAGTCCGTGACAAGCCGCGAAGCCTTGCTGCACAGGATCTAGCCCGGTGCCGTCGGCCAGGCCCTCCACGGTCGTGACCCGGTGCCCGTCGGCCATCGCAGCGAGCACCGTGCACGACTTCACCGGCACCTCGTCGAGCCAGACGACGCAGGCTCCGCAGTTAGACGTGTCGCAGCCCCAGTGCGAGCCGGTCAGCCCCAGCTCGTCGCGCAGGAAGTGGATGAGCAGCAGCCGCGGCTCAACGTCCCTGGTGTAGTCAGCGCCGTTGACGTAGACGGTCAGCCGCATTCGCCCGCCCTGCTCACCGCGGTGTGCAGCACGCTCTCGGTCAGCACCTTTGCCAGGTGCCGCTTGTACTCGACGGGTCCGCGCTGATCGGCCACCGGCCGGCAGTGCTCTGCGGCAATCTGTCCGGCCGCGGCGAGGTTCTCGCTGCTGGCGGGCCTGCCGCGGAGGAACTCCTCCGCCTCGACTGCGGCGAAGTGCGTCGCGCCGAGCGCCGTCAGCCCGATGCCCACGTCGCTGACCTCGTCCCCGTCCAGCCAGATGGCCGCGCCGACCGCGCCCACCGGCCAGTCCCCGGCCCGCCTGGCCACCTTGCGGTAGGCGCTGCCGCCGCCGCGCCGAACCGGCAGCCGGATCTCGGTAAGCATCTCGGCGGGACCAACGACGGTCTCGTACGGCCCGGTGTGGAACTCCCTGGCGGACACCTCCCTGATGCCGTCGGCGCCCTGGATGAGCATGGTGCCCTTGAGTGCGGCGAACGCGGCGGACAGGTCCTCGGACGGGTCCGCCTGGCAGAGCGAGCCGCCGACCGTGCCCCAGTTCCGCACCACAGGGTCTGCGATGACCCGCTCGGCGTCGTGCAGGATCGCGAAGTGCTCGCCGACGAACCCGCTGGCCAGTAGCTCCGCATGCCTGGTCAGCGCGCCGACTCGGAGCTCCCCGGCGGAGAGCTCGATGAAACGAAGGCCGCTCAGCCCGTTGATGTCGATCAGCACCTCCGGCTGGGCGAGCCGCAGCTTCATCATCGGGATCAGGCTGTGGCCGCCTGCCAGGATGCGGGCCTCCGGGCCGTACCTCGCGAGCAGCGCCAGGGCGTGCTGGACGCTGGCGGCCTTTTCGTACTCGACTTGCGCCGGAACCTGCACCCATGCCCTCCCTGGCACTGACGCCGCACGTCATGAGTGTACGAAGCTGCCCGCCGCGCCCGGCTGACCTGCGGCCAGCCACGATGGCTATACCTGGCTGCGATGGTTCACACTGGACTCCACTATGACGCTGACGCAGCTAAACGCGTTCGTGCTGGTCGCCAGGCTCGGCTCGGTCACCGCCGCAGCGAGCGCCCTCGGCGTGAGCGAGCCAGCAGTCTCCCAGGCACTCGCGGCGCTGCGCCAGCACCTCGGTGACCAGCTGATCACTCGCGGGCCGGCCGGCATGCGGCTCACGGCCGGCGGCTCACGGCTGCTCGCGACCGCGTCGCAGATCGTGGTGCTCGGCGCCGAGGCACAGGCGGCGGTCCGGGCGGCGCAGGGCGCGCCAGAGCAACTCAGGGTCGTCGCCACCTCGACGTTCGCCGAGTTCGTGGCCGGGCCACTGCTGGACGCGTTTACCCGGCGGCTGGCCAACTCGGTCGAGGTGACCACCGGCGTGGCGGTATCCGGTGAGCAGGGCGTCCTGGTCGCCAACCGGCTCGCCGACGTCGCGTTCGGCCCGGCCGTGGCCAGCGAGCAGACGATGCCAGTGGTCAGCGAGCCCGTCTTCAAGTACCGGCTGGTGGTCGTGTCGGCCGGCCAGGCACGGAGCCC
>JASHTT010000017.1 GCA_030040415.1 Streptosporangiaceae bacterium
TGTCAGGCATGGGCGGCGTCAGCGAGGAGGCCGGCAAGCTCGGCCGGGCGCGTGAACATCGGCCAGTGACCCGACTCTATGTCGACGTAGTCGACGTGAGCGGCCTTGGCAAGCTCTGGTACCTCGCCCCCGTCGATCCATTCACGGGCCTGCGCCGGCGAGAACTCGGGACAGATCAGCGTGACCGGGACGTCGAAACGGCGCTCGTCTTGCAGGCGCACGGTCCCCTTCGCGACGGCCGCCGGGACACCGATCGCCGCGTCAGCGATGCGGCGACGCTGCTGCGCGTCGAGGTCGGCGGAATCGGCGCCGTCGAAGGGCGCCCATCCGGGGAACCGCATGACGCCGTCTGTCAGCTCGAAGAAGTCGGCGTACGCTTCGCCGTCACCGGACGGGAAGCCCCCGATCATCACGACCCGCGCCACCTTTTCCGGCCGGGCATCGGCAGCCATCCAGGCGAGCGTGCAGGCGGCCGAGTGACCAACGACCAGTACCTTGCCGGCGGCGGCGTCGACCGTCGCTAGGACGGCGGCATGCTGGTCGGCGAGCGTCGCCATCGCGGGCGGAGCCCCCTGGCCCGGCAGCGAGATTGGCACCGCCTCGTGGCCGAGCGCCCGCAGTTGCGGGACAACCGCGTCCCACGCGGCGCCGTCGAGCCACAGGCCGGCAATGAGAAGGATTTCCATGGTGCTCCTTCCAGGTGTGCATACATCAGGCGCGCGGCTCGCGATGATCCACCACCACGCCCAGCCGGCAACCCGTTCAGTCTCGACGCTAGACGCATTACCGGACGATCGGCTTCCGGTTAACAACCGCTTCTCCTAAGCTCAGTGCGTGGCATCAACGATCAGCCCCACGGCTCGCGCGCTGCAGACACTGGAGATCCTGCAGATGCAGCCCGGCGTCACCGCCGACCAGATCGCCGAGCGCCTCGGGGTCACGGAGCGCGCGGCGCGCCGGTACGTGGCGATCTTGCGCGAGGCGGGGGTACCCGTCGAGTCCGCACGCGGCCGGTACGGCGGCTACCGGCTCGGCCGCGGAATGCGGTTGCCGCCGGTGATCTTCACTCAGGATGAGGCGCTGGCCCTGGTGATGGCCGTGCTGGAGGGCCATCCGCCGGCCACCGGCACCGGTGAGCTTGCCGCGTCGGCACTCGGCAAGGTCATCCGGGCGCTGCCGGAAAACGTCGGCCGCCAGGCTGCGGCAGTGCGCGAGTACGCAGCGGCGGCACCCGGCCGCCGCGCCGCTCATCCAGACCCGGCGCTGACCAGCGCCCTCGTCGTGGCGGTTGGGGCGAGGAGCCGGGTGCGCCTCGCATACCGGAGCGGGCCGGGCAGGAGATCGGAAGCCGAGGTCGACCCCTGGGCGGTCGTGGTACGCCACGGACTCTGGTACCTGCTGTGTTACTCGCACCAAGCTGGCGCGGTACGCAGCTACCGGATCGACCGTGTTCAGGCTGTCGAGCACACTCAGGACTCGTTCACTCCACCCGAAGGCCTGGACCCGGTAGCAGCGCTCGAGGAGAACCTCGGTGCGGGCTGGGACTTCCCTGCCCGCGTCGTCTTCAAGGCAGAACTGTCGCACGTGGCGCCATGGATCCGCGCGCCGATGGGACGCCTCGAGCCCCATGCAGACGGATGCGTGCTGGTCGGCAGCACCAACAACCCGGCCATGTACGCACAGGAATGGCTGGCAGCAGTACCGTTCGACTTCCGCGTCGATGCCGGAGAGGAACTCCGCGCCGCCGTCTCAGCGCTGGCATCGCGATGTGCGGCAGCGGTCGCGGACCCTCCAGAGCCGGTGACGTGACACGCCTAGACCGCTAGCGCGGGTTTATCCCGAGCAGCTGGTTAACGGCGCTGGTCAGCGAAGACGCGTTCTGCAGCGAGGGTTGCTGCCGTCCGTTGACGGTAATTTGGACACCCTCACACGGCGCCTGCTGCGCGCGGATGACGATTGCTGGCCGGCTGTGCCGGGCGACCGCGAAGCCCAGCTGATAGCTAGCCACGCTCAGCAAGCAGCTGAGGGTCCTCGATGGCAGCACCGGCGAGGAGTTGAGGACACCGGCCAGGCGCGAGATGACCGGCCGCGACGTAACTACCTCGCGGATGGTTCGCACTCTGGTGCCGGAGATCCAGACGGTGAGACTTAGCGCGTGATAGCGCGCTGGGTCGATGTACTCGCCAGCCGAGCGTCGCGGGTACCAGATCACCTCGGCGTCAGCTCGCAGCACCGACCCGCCTGACGCGCTAGGTGCGACAGTGACCACGAGCTGAGCCAGATCAACGCCGGCCGGGACCGACGTGACCTGGTAGGTGACCTCCTCGCTTTGCGTGCCAGCCGGGTCACTCGTCGTAGCGATGGACCAGGACCACCGGAACATGCCCGCCGGCACGTGCGCCTTGAGGAAGCTCTCCGCGGCACCCACCGACTGCTGCAGCCTGAACAGCTCGTGCAAGTCCAGCTCCGCCGCGGCAAGCCCGATCAACGCTGGCTGCCGTAGCGCTGCCGGCACGGGCGCGGCCGGCAGGCGGCGCGCACCAGTCGGCAGGTCAAGCCGGGAGAACATCAGCCTGGCCAGGCCGGCGGCTTCGGCCCGGCTGCCGGCAGGCGGCGCATGCACTGCAGATGCCACCTCAGCGCGAGCATGCGCATGCCGTTGGCCTGCTGTAGGCGGTGCCGCGGCCGCGCAAGCGGCCAGCGCCACCGCAGCCGTTGCTAGCAGGCTTGCCTTGATGAACACCGGCACGGCAACTCTCCCGCCATCTGCTTGCAGTTAGACGCTAGCCGGTAGCGCCCGGTTCCGCCGCCCCGCATACTTCGCCAGGCTGTCCATACGCGCTGCCTGGCCTCGTCGTAAGGGTGGAGTGGACTCGGCCGTGCAGTGCGCAAGCAGCCAGGCGACGAAGTGAGGACCGATGAAGTTCATGCTCATTCATTACATCGACCAGGCCATCCTGCACGCCGAGGAGGACGGCGAGGCGGAGCCGACGCCAGAAGAGGAACGCGAGCTCGCGGCGTGGGACGAGGAGATGGAGGCACGCGGGATCTCGGTCGGCGGCGGTGTGCTCATGGCTCCCCGGTCGACCACGACACTGCGCGTGCGCGACGGTGAAGTGCTGATTACCGATGGTCCCTTCGCGGAGACCAAGGAGCAGATAGCCGGGTACGGCGTGCTCGAGTGCACGGACCTGCGCCAGGCGATCGAGGTGGCGTCGCGGCACCCGACGGCACGCTTCGGGGTCTTCGAGCTCCGTCCCTACGCCGAACCGGACGAGGCGGCGGCGGCCGCCGCCACCATCGGCGGCGAGATGCGAGCACTGCGTCATTTCCTCGACTACCAGCGCTCCGCCGTGCTCGGGACCGTTGACGGGCTCGGCGAGAAAGCCTGGCACCGCCCGATCGTGGGTTCCGGCTGGACCCCGGCCGGCCTCGTCGAGCACCTCGGCGGTGCGGAACGGCACTGGTTCCAGCAGGTAGTGCTCGGCCGCGAGGACAAGCTGCCCTGGGATGAGGGCCGGCCTTGCTATGACCCGCACATGGCGTTGACCTGCGAGCGGCCGTCCGCGGACATCATTGCTTATTACCGGGAGCAGTGCGCGCGATCCAACGCGGTGCTCGACACGGTCGCGCTGACGGCTCCACCGCGCGGTCGGCACGGCGGCGCCGAGGAAGACGAGCCGCCGGATGTGCGGTGGATTGTCCTGCACATGATCGAGGAGACGGCATGCCACTCCGGTCACCTCGACATCGCCCGTGAGATGGCCGACGGGAGAACGAACCTCGGCGGCCGCTAGCTGGCAGAACACGCCACCGAGCGAGCACATTTCTCGGCTAGCCGGACGCCCGGCGCTCCGCAGTCTGCTGCATCAGGTCGCGCAGCTCGCCGCCGTGCGCGGTGAGCCACCTGAACGCGGCCGCCAGGTCGTCCAGGCGTTCGGTTACCTCGGCGAGACCGGCCTGTCCGCGGCGCCACCGCCCGGCCCGCCAGATCACCGTACCGATCGCCCTGGCCAGCAGCAGCTCGGGTATGGCCGCCGCCTCCGCAGGTGACAGTTCCCGTGCGCCGCAATAGCCCCGGGCCAGCGCGACCGTCCGGCGCTGCCAGTCGGGCGCGTCCAGCGCATACGAGTGCTTCAGGCCCACGACCAGGTCCTGGACGCGCAGGTCGGCGCCGGCTATCTCGAAGTCCAGCATGGCCGTCACCTTCCCGGTGCGCTCATCTGCCAGCACGTTCGACGCGGCCAGGTCGCCATGCACTACCTGGACAGGGAGCGCGGCGCCGGCCCCGGTCAGCCACGCACCCTGCGCGAAGCCCGCGAGCAGCCGGGTCAGCTCGGAGCCGATGCCCGCGCGAGCGAGTTCGGCGCACAGCTCGCCAACGTCGGGCACAGCCGGGTGCACGTGCGGGCTGGTGAGCCAGTCGTGCGGCGCGTCCTGCCGGGGTACCCCGCCGAGCGCGACGCTGAGCTGTCCGATGGCCGTGCCGAAACGCTCGAGCGCCGGCTCGCCCGACAGATCCGGTCGCACACCGGGCAGCCACTTTGTCAGCGTCGCGGGGCCGGCTGCGGTCTCGGCCAGGAAGTCACCCGACAGCGTCGGCACCGGCTCGGGAACGGCGAACGGCAGTCCGGCCCGGCGTAGCCGGGCGAGCAGCCGATGCTCGGCGCGAACCTGCGCCGCCGTCAGATTCTGGCTGATCCGCAGCACCCAGCGTGCGGAACCCGCCATGGTGACAAAGGTCTGATTGTTGGTGCCGTGCGTCGCGGCTATCCGTGCGTCGGGCGGCATTCCCCAGCAAGCCAGCAGCCACGGGGGCGGCGGCGCGGCTGGACTGTGCTCGGTGCTCACCCCGCCGATCCTGCCGTGGTGCCGGGCTCAGCGGCGAGCTGATTATGGCCGAGACGCCAGCGAGCGGAGCAGGGCGGCCAGGTGCTCGAACGGCGGCGGCTGGGCCGCACGGGCCGCCGCCGCCGTTCATGTGCGAGGGCTGGGCAGGCGCGGGCTACGGCGGGCTGACGTAGCCCGCGAGCGTGGAGTCGCGGTGCGCCGCGTCGGCGCGCACCTGGTCGGTCCCGGCCTCGACCACGGAGAAGCCGGTCCTGTCGCCGTCTCCGTTCACCACGTTAGGGCCCGGCTGGCCAGGCGGATCGGCCGTGACGATCGCCACGTGCACCGCCGACGGATGCCGTCCGAGCGAGAGGCCGTAAACCGCCACGTCCCCGGGAGCGGCCACGTATCCGCTCGTCGCCGGGTACCACCGGCCGTTCTCGACGCCCCACTCGTAGAAGCTGACCGCGGCGCCACTGAGCTCTCCCGGGTGATAGCCGTAGCTGACGGGAACGCCGGCCTGCTGCCACACCCAGGCGGCGAAGTCGGCGCACCACTGTTCGGCCGTCTCGCCGCGCGGGCAGTCCTGGGTGCCGGAGCCCCAGTAGGCGCTGAACTTGTTGCAGTACGAGCTGGCGGGGTTAGTGCTGTACCCGACCTGGCTCTCGGCGATGGCGACGATCCGCTGGTGCAGGCTCAAGCGGGCCAGGGTTGCCCTGGCCGGGATCGGGAAGGACCGGGTGCTTCCGAGCGCCCAGTGCAGGGCCGCGACCAGGATGGTCACGATCGCGCAGGCCCCGAGGACGAGCGCGAGCCGTCGCACCGACCAGCTAGCCACCTCAGGTCCGCCGCCTGCCGAGCCGCCAGAAACAGATGCAGGCCAGGGCGAGCGCGGCGGCCAGGAAGATCCCGGTCTCCATCCACTGGAAGGGCCAGTAGCGGCCGCCGGGCTGGTAAGTGATGGCTTCCTCGATGCCCCGGCTGGCCATGCAGGCGCCGAGATCCGGAGACGCGGGCTTCTGCGCGGCTGACGGGACTAGGCAGGCGTTGGGGATCGCGCCGACGGGCTTGCCCGCCGCGTTGATGGGTCCGCTAGCGAGGATCCAGGCTTCGGGTTGGCCGGGGACGATACTGGCCGTTAGCGTGCCGACGCTCATCGCCGTGGACGCGAAGAACGACGGACCGCTGACGACAGTCCGGTCGGGCGGGAGGAAGTGCGGGCGAGCCCATACCGGGATGGCGACCTGGACGACGGCGAAGATGGCCAGCGTGACGGCCATCGCCGGCACGACACGGCGGATGAGGACACCGGCCGCGGTGCCAAGAGCGAATCCGAATGCCGCGTAGCCGAGCGGGGTGATGCCGCTGGTGGCGAAGATGAACGAGCCAAGCCGGCCCTGGTCGAACACCGAGCCGAACGGGTACGGACCGCCGCGGCCGATGGCGTTGCTGATGGGGTCGGACCACCAGGCCCGCAAGAGCGCGAGTGCCTCGGTGACCGCCATGGCGGCCAGACCTGTCAGAGCAAGCTTGACCATGAGCCACCGGGTGCGCGTGACGCTCTGGGTCCAGGCAAGCGCGAGCGTCCTGTTATCGAGCTCGCGTGCTATCAGCGGAGCGCCCCAGAAGACACCGATGATCGCGGGCGCTGCGAGGGTGAGCGCGACGCCGACCTCGTACACGGCCGGGTAGGGGCTGGTGATGGTCAGCCTGCTGAGGAACGTGTTAGCCGCGTTCGCGCAGCCGGCGCCCTGGCAGCCGCGGATCGCGTCGGCGTACAGGCTGGCCAGGCGCGGCCCGGTCACCGCCAGCAGGACTGCGAACGCAAGCAGGGCGGCTAGAGCGACTGTGGCCTGCACGCGGAACTGCAGCCAGGTAAACCGGATCACGACATGACCTTGAGTCGTGGCCGGTCCGGCCGCTCGCCCGGGACCTCGCGGCTCATGTAGGCGATGACCAGGTCGTCGAGCGTGACCGGCCTGATCGCCCAGGCCGGGTCGAGAACCGGATCGCTCGTGCGGACCAGGAACGTGCTCTGCTTGTCGGTATGGCTTTCCTCGATGACGCGCTGACTGGCGGGCAGGCCGCGGGCGTCCCGGCGAGGTCCGCAGAGCCGGTAATGCGATGAGAGCAGGTCGCTCACCTCGCCGGCTATCTGAACCCTCGAGGCGACCAGCACGACGAGGTAGTCGCAGACCCGCTCCAAGTCGGCGATCAGGTGTGAGGAGAGCACGACGCTGATCTCGTCAGTGGCGACGATTTCCATGAGGCTGCGCAGGAACTCACGCCGGGCGAGCGGATCGAGGCTGGCGACCGGCTCGTCGAGGATGAGGCACGACGGTCTCTTCGCGATCGCGAGGGTCAAGGCGAGCTGGGCACGCTGGCCGCCGGAGAGCGTCCCGGCCCGCTGGCGAAGGTCAAGACCGAGCTGCTCGACCCTGCTGCGTGCCAGCTGCCTGTCCCAGCCGGGGTTGAGGTACTCACCCATGCGCAGGTGCTGCGCCACCGAAAGCCGGGGGTAGACCGGCGTGTCCTGGGCGACGAAGCCGACCCGGCCGAGTTGCGCCGCGCCGTCGGCAGGACTCGCGCCCAGGACCGTCACCGAGCCAGACGTTGGCGCCAGGAGCCCGACGGCCAGGTGCAGCAACGTGGTCTTGCCGGCGCCGTTCGGCCCTACCAGGCCGACGACCTTTCCTTCCGGAATCGCCAGTGTGCAGTCGCGCAACGCCCACCGGCGGCCGTACTTCCTGCCAAGGCGGTCGGCCTGCACGACGAAGCTCATGCCGCACCCTCCGCAAAGCAATTGCGGAACGCCGTGCGGTAGATCGCCTCGATATCGTCGGGGCCAAGGCCCGCGGCGCGCGCCGAGCGCAGCCAGTCGGTCATTGAGCCGAGAAACTGGCTCTGGGCGGCCGGGTCGGTGCCCGGCAGTGCCGCCACGATGAACGTCCCCTGACCCGGCCGGGCTCGTACCAGCCCCGCGCGCTCGAGATCCCGGTAGGCCTTCAGCACCGTATTCGGATTGATCGCCAGCTGCGCGACAACCTGCTGGGCGGTAGGCAACCGGTCGCCAGGTTCGAGCATGCCAAGCCGCAGTGCCTGATGTACCTGCTGCACCAGCTGCAGGTAGGTGGCGACGCCGGAACCGGAGTCCAGCTGAAATTCGATCATAAGCGCACTTCCACTAATCAGTTAGTGGAATGATGCTAGCTCGCCGCCATGGCGTCCGGCAAGTGCCAGCCGACGACGACCCGGATCACGCACCGGGCGGCGCTGCGACGCGAACCGGCCACTTGCCGCTAACGTGCGGTTGTGAGCGTGCCGAGGATCGGGGTCACCGTTGACCTCGTCATGCTCACGGTGCGCGATGGCCAACTGACCACGCTGGTGTGGCAGCGAGACTCCGAGCCGTACGCGGGCATGGTGGCGCTGCCCGGAGGGTTCATCCGGCTGGATGAGGACCTGCCAGCGGCCGCGGCCCGGGTGCTTGCCGAGCGCGCCGGCTTGCCCGGTGAGCTTGTGCATCTCGAGCAGTTGCGCAGCTACGGCTATCCGGACCGCGACCCCACCAGGCGCGCTGTCTCGGTGGCCTACCTGGGCCTTGCGCCCGACCTGCCGGCGCCCGACCAGCCCCAGATGAGCTGGCAGCCAGTGGCTGGCCTGCGCGAGATGGCGTTCGATCACGCCAGGATCCTCCGCGATGGAGTGGAACGTGCAAGATCCAAGCTGGAGTACACGCCCCTGGCGGCCGCGTTCTGCCGGGA
>JASHTT010000161.1 GCA_030040415.1 Streptosporangiaceae bacterium
TCGAAGGCCTCGAGCAGGAAGGCGAGCATCGACCGGTCGACGCCAACGGCAGGCTCGATGACGAACGGAACGTAACGCTCGTTCGTCTCCGGATCCAGGTAGGTCATGTCAACACCGGACGCCTTGCCGTGCACGCCGAGGTCGTAGTCGGTCCGGTTGGCCAGCCCCTCGAGCTCGCCCCACTCGCTGCCCGGGAAGTCGAAGCGGTACTCCAGGTCGACGGTGCGCTTGGAGTAGAAGGACCGCTTCTCCGCCGGGTGCTCGTACCTGCGCAGGTTCTCCTTGCTGAGGCCGAGGTCGAGGAACCAGTTCTCCCGCTCGTTGATCCAGTACTCGTGCCATTCCTCGTCAGTGCCGGGCCGGACAAAGAACTCCATCTCCATCTGCTCGAACTCGCGGGTGCGGAAGATGAAGTTGCCTGGCGTGATCTCGTTCCTGAACGACTTGCCGATCTGGCCGATGCCGAACGGGATCTTCTTGCGCGAGGTCTGCTGGACGTTCTTGTAATTGATGAAGATGCCCTGGGCGGTCTCGGGTCGCAGATAGGCAAGGCCCGACTCGTCCTCGGTCGCGCCGAGGTAGGTGCGCAGCATCCCGTTGAAGTTGCGAGGCTCGGTGAACGCGCCCTTCGTCCCGCAGTGCGGGCAGGTCAGGTCCGCCAGCCCGTGCTCGGGAGCGTGGCCATGCTTCTCCTCGTAGGCCTCGATCAGATGGTCAGCGCGGAACCGGTAGTGGCACGACTGGCACTCGGTCAGCGGGTCGGTGAACTGCGTGACGTGGCCGCTGGCCTGCCAGACTTCGGGAGCGAGAATGACGCTGGAATCGATCCCGACGATGTCGTCGCGCTCCATGACCACGGAGCGCCACCACTGGCGCTTGATGTTGTTCTTGATCTCTACGCCGAGCGGGCCGTAGTCCCAGGCAGCGCGCAATCCGCCGTATATCTCGCTGGACGGGTAGACGATGCCTCGCCGCTTGGACAAGCTGACGAGGGTCTCCATGCGATCACTGCGACGTGCCATGACTGTCGTCTCCATCCGGCTGGCGGTCGGCGGGCCTGCGTTGTGACGTGCGGGAAGCCCGTGAAAGATCCTTGGGGCGGTGCACATAGCTTAGCGGCAGGGCCGGCGATCCGTCGCGCGGCTTTCGGCCCAGGACTACCGCGGAGGGACCGCCCGGTAACTCGCGGTAACCTGGGGCGGGTCCGAGGGGAACGACCCCGGGCCCGTAGCGAGGAGGCCAGGCTTTCTGGCCGGAGGGATCGGGCGTGACATTCAACCGGCCAGCCCGGCAGCGAGTGCGACCGTTGCCTAAGGGCGACACCCTGTTCACTCCCGGCGCATCGCCGACTCGGCAGGCCGCCGAGAGGCGGAGCGCGAAGCCGCTGCTCTACCTCCACCAGCTGCCTGCATGGGTGCCGCCCATCGTGCTGGCGGTGCTGCTCGTCGTCGGGCTGGCTGTCCGGGGCGTCGGCGGCGCGGTCGCGCTGTGCGCCGTCGCCGCCGTGCTCGGCTGGCTGGCGGCGATCTCGTGGCCGCGGCTATCGCCCACCGGCAAGCTCGGTCGCGTGCTGGCCGTCCTCGTGATGCTCGGCATCGCCGCGGTCCAGGCCATGCGCTGAGTCAACCGCAAGGCCGGCCACGTCAACTAGCCTGCTGGGGCCTCAGCTTCGTCCGTTTCATCCTCGATCGCGTCATTTAGTCAATTCATGGGAGTGATGTAGGGCCGGCTGTAGCCGGCCCTACATCACTCCCATGAATTGCGGCAAGATCGAGAAGGCGCGCTCGTGGCATGGCGCCGGGTCAACTTTGGTTGCCAATCCCTGTAGCGTCAATGTAGGTTGACGCCATGAGCTTGCCGGAGCCAGCGTCCCTCACCGACGGCGGCCAGGTAACTACCGGCCGCGAAGAATCCGCGGACGTCGTGATAGCCGGCGCTGGCCCTACCGGGCTCATGCTGGCGATCGAGCTGTGCCTGAGCGGCGTGACCCCGATCGTGCTCGAGCGGCTGCCCGAAATCAGCGAGATCCCCAAGGGCAACGGGCTGTTCGGCCAGATCGTGCCGCTGCTGGACTACCGCGGCCTGCTTGAGCCGCTGCGCGCCGATTCCGCCTACACCGGCCCGGTCCCGCAGTTCTTTTTCGGCCCGCTGACGTTGCAGTTCAATCGGCTCAGCAGCAGCCCACTGCAGGTGCTGGCGCTGCAGCAGCGGCAGATCGAGCGAAAGCTCGCCGAGCGGCTTGCACAACTCGGCGGCGGCATCAGGCGCGGCCACGAACTGACCAGCCTCGCCCAGAAAGACGATGCGGTCCTGCTCGAGGTCGATGGCCCGGACGGCGGCTACCGGCTGCGTGCGCGTTACGTGGCTGGCTGCGACGGCGCCCACAGCATCGTCCGCAAGCAAGCCGGGATCGACTTCCCCGGCCTGACCTCGGCGAACATCTCCAGGATCGGTCGGGTCACGGTACCCGCTGAGCTGATCGCGCCGGGCACGAACGAGGTCGAGGTCCCCGGCATCGGGCGGCTGAAGAACATGCAGCCGGTGCGCACCCCGCGAGGCACCTACACCATCGGGCCGCAGCGGGCCCTGGACAAGGACGCCGGACCCGAGGCGTACATCGTCAGCACCCAGGAAGAGGACCCGGACGCCGACCTGACCGCGCCGATGACGCTGGCCGAGCTGCGCGCGAGCTTCGCCCGGGTGCTCGGGGCCGACCTGCCGATGAGCGACCCGCAGTGGCTCACCCGCGTGATCGGCAACAGCCGCCAGGCGGAGCGCTACCGCGACGGCAGGATCCTGCTAGCCGGGGACGCCGCCCACGTCTTCGGCATCGGGGGCTCGCTCAACGCCGGGATGCTGGACGCGGTGAACCTCGGCTGGAAGCTGGCCGCAGAGGCCCGCGGCACAGCCCCGGCCGGCTTGCTGGACAGTTACCACACCGAGCGGCACGCCGCCGGCCAGCGAGTGCTGCAGCAGACCAGGGCGCAGCGCGCCCTGTCAGACGACGACGAGTACAGCAAGGCGCTACGCGCGCTGGTGGGCGAGTTCCTGCAGTTCGCCGGGCCGCAGCGGCATCTGGGCGAGATGATCGCTGGCTCCGATGTTCGGTACGACATGTCCGGGCCTGGCAGCGGGCAGCCGCCCGGTCAGGCTGAGCACCGGCCGCACGAACTGACCGGCCGCCTGGCGCCCGACCTCCGGCTGGACACGGCCGACGGCCCGACGACGGTCGCCAGGTTGATGCGCAACGCCCGGGCGGTGCTGCTCGACTTCAGCCAAGACGATCCGCGCGTGACGGCAGTCGCCGCCGGCAGTGCCGTTCCCGTCCTGAAGGGGAGGGTGCTAGGCGGCGTGCCGCCCGCTGACGCGATGCTGATCCGGCCCGATGGCTGGGTCGCGTGGGCGTCAGGCCCGTCGGCCGCCGAGCCGGCCGCAGGTCTGGCGGAAGCGCTGAGCACCTGGTGCGAGCGGCCGGGCTAGAGACCGACGTCCGGATCCGACTGCGCAGCGCCCGGCGGCACCTGATTCGGCTCCGCGCCCCCGTAGCGACGGTCCCGGCTGGCGAATATCTCGCAGGCGTGCCACAGGTGGCGGCGGTCGAAGTCCGGGAACAGCGTGTCCAGGAACACCATCTCGGCGTACGCGGACTGCCAGATGAGGAAGTTGGACGTCCGCTGCTCCCCGGACGACCGCACGAACAGGTCGACGTCGGGGATGCCCGGTTCGTCGAGGTAACGGGCGAACACCCGCTCGTCGACCTTGTCCGGCCGCAGCCGGCCGGCCGCGACGTCCTCCGCTATCGCCCGGGCCGCGTCCGCTATCTCGGCCCGGCCGCCGTAGTTCACGCAGAACTGCAGGGTCAGCACGCTGTTGCCGGTCGTCATCCGCTCGGCGTCCTCGAGTTCGGAGATCACGCTGCGCCACAGCCGCTGGCGGCGGCCGGCCCAGCGGATCCTGACCCCCATCGAGTTCAGCTCGTCACGGCGGCGGCGG
>JASHTT010000162.1 GCA_030040415.1 Streptosporangiaceae bacterium
GTCTGCCTGGCGCCCCGCCGCGTACAGCGCGCGCATGAGCTGCCCGCACAGCCGCTCGCGCAACGGGTTCGCCGTCGCGAGCTCGCTGACTTCGGCGACGAGTTGCTGGCCGCGGCCGAGTTCCAGCTCGGCGTCGAGGGCGTCCTCGGTCGCCGCGAGGCGCGCTTCCTCGAGCCGTGCCGCTGGCGCAGCGGCGAACGGCAAGTCCGCTGCGTCGGCCAGCGCATCGCCCCGCCACAGGCTCAGCGCCTCGCGCAGCAGCGCCGCGCCACGCGCCGGATCGCCGTCGGCGAGTGCATCGCGTCCGGCGCTGACCGCACGCTCGAACGCGCCGGCATCGATATCGCCGGGATCGGCCGCGAGCCGATAGCCGCCAGACTGATAGCTGATCACGTCCCGCCCGGCGGCCTGGCGCAACCTGGACACGAGCGCCTGGAGTGCGTTCGCGGCGTCGGCGGGGCGATCGCCTGGCCACAGGTCCTCGGCCAGCCGGTCGGCCGACACCATCCGGCCTGGCTCGATCGCTAGCCGCGTGAGCAGCACACGCAGCCGGGCGCCGCGGAGCTCCACGAGGTTGCCTGCGGCATCCGTCAGCTCGACTGGGCCGAGAATCCGCACGCGCACGCCACACCTCCCGCCTGCAATGCTAAGAGGCGTGGCAACGGTCATCGCGTTTCACGCTCATCCCGACGACGAAGTGCTGCTGACGGGTGGCACGCTCGCGCTGCTGGCAGCGCAGGGGCACAGGGTCGTCATCGCGGTGGCCACCGACGGGGCAATGGGCGCCGCCACCTCCCCCGGCTCGCAGCCGCGCCTTCGGGAGTTGCAGGCGAGCGCTTCGGTGCTCGGCGCGGCCAGGGTCGTCCACCTCGGCTACGCGGACAGCGGGTACGGCCCGATCCTGTTTCCCGATCCGCCGGACCGAGCCAGGTTCGCCCGGGCTGACCTCGGTGAAGCGGCCGGGCGGCTCGCCGCCCTGATCCGTGCGGAACGCGCCGACCTGCTGCTGAGCTACGACGCACGAGGCGGCTACGGGCACCGCGACCACGTCCGGGTGCACGAGGTCGGTGCGCTGGCCGCCGAGCTCACCGGGGTCCGGCTGCTCGAAGCGACGCTGCCGCGCGAACTGGTGCACGGGCTCGCGCGGCCGATGCGGCTGCTGGGGTTCGCCGTCCGATACGACGCCGACGGGGGCAGGTCGGGTTTCACGCCCCGAGCCGAGATCACCCACCGAGTCCGTGTCGGTCGGTACGCGCGGCAGAAGCAGGCAGCGCTCGCCGCGCACTACTCCCAGACCTCGGGCAAGAGCCGGGCCGCGCACCTGTTCCACCTGCTGGCGTCGATGCCGACGCCGCTGTTTCGGCTGGCTGGCGGGCGGGAGTGGTTCGCCGAGCCAGGCGCCCGCTCAGCGACCCGCATCACCGATGTGCTGCAGCCCGCAAGCCGGAACTAGGCGCGCCCAGGCCACCCGAACACCGGATCAGCCGAGCACCGGCTCAGCCGAACACCCGGGCCAGCCGAACACCCGCGTCAGCCGAACACCCGCGTCAGAAGGCCTCTTCGGGCAGTTCCATCGGGTCGAGCGAGGTCGTCTCGGCGATCTCCCGCTCGGCCGAAAGGCGCGGCAGGACGGTCGCGGCGAAGAAGCCGGCCGCAGCCACCTTGCCCTGGTAGAACGCGCGGTCGCCGTCGCTGAGGCCGTCGGAGTCCAGCTTGGCCAGCGCGACCTCCGCCTGTCGGCCTAGCAGCCAGCCGATGATCAGGTCGCCGAGCGCGAGCAGCAGCCTGGTGGTGTTCAGGCCCGCCCGGTAGATCTCGGGGGCTTGCTCGAGGCTGCCCATGAGGTAGCCGTTCATCGCGTTGACGATGGCCTCGACGTCGTCGGCTGCCCTGGCCACGGCGGCTCGTTCCCTCTTTAGCCTGCCATTCCCGCCGTCGGCGGCGGTGAACTCCCTGATCTGCCCGAGCAGGTTGCCGAGCGCCGCGCCCTGGTTCCTGACGATCTTGCGGAAGTACAGGTCCAGGCCCTGGATGGCGGTGGTGCCCTCGTACAGGCTGTCGATCTTGCTGTCCCGGATGTACTGCTCGATCGGGTAGTCCTGCAGGTATCCCGAGCCGCCGAAGGTCTGCAGCGATTGGGCAAGCAGCTCGTAGCCGCGTTCCGACCCGACGCCCTTGACGACCGGCAGCAGCAGGTCGTTAACCTCTGCGGCCATCTCGTCCTGCTCGCCGCGCGCCGTAGCGAGCTGGACCGCGTCCTGCAGCGTCGCCGTATACAGCACAAGCGCGCGCATGCCCTCGGCGTAGGACTTCTGCAGCAGCAAGCTGCGCCGCACATCCGGGTGCTTCAGGATGGTGACTCGCGGTGCCGCCTTGTCGGTCATCTGGGTCAGGTCCGCGCCCTGCACGCGCGTCTTGGAGTACTCGAGCGCGTTCAGGTATCCGGTCGACAGCGCGGCGATCGCCTTCGCTCCCACCATCATGCGGGCGAACTCGATGATGTTGAACATCTGCCGGATGCCGTCGTGCACGCCGCCGATGAGGGTGCCAACCGCCGGGTGCTCGGCACCGAAGGTCAGCTCGCATGTGGTCGAGGCCTTGAGCCCCATCTTGTGCTCGACGTTGGTCACGTAGACGCCGTTGCGCTCGCCGAGCGTGCCGTCGGAGTTGATCAGGTACTTGGGCACGAGGAACATCGACAGTCCCTTGGTGCCTGGGCCGGCGCCCTCTGGCCTCGCGAGCACGACGTGCAGGATGTTGTCGGTCATGTCGTGCTCGGCGCTGGTGATGAAGCGCTTCACGCCTTCGATGTGCCAGGTACCGTCGTCCTGCTGGATCGCCTTGGTCCGGCCCGCACCCACGTCGGAGCCGGCGTCCGGCTCGGTGAGCACCATCGTGTAGCCCCACCGGGCCTCGATGGCCTGCTGAGCAATCTTCTGCTGAGCCGGCGTGCCCATCATCCAGAGCGCGTGCGAGAACGAGCCAAGCGTTGCGTACATCCAGATAGCCGGGTTCGCGCCGAGCACGAGTTCCGCCACGGACCAGGCGAGCGACCGTGGCACGCCGGTGCCGCCGAGCTCGGGTGGAAGCTCGAGGCGGAACCACTCCGCGTCGAGGAACGCCTTGTACGACTTCTTGAAGCTGTCCGGCATCTGCACCGAGTGCGTGGCCGGGTCGAAGACGGGCGGGTTGCGGTCGGCATCCGCGTACGACTCAGCGAGTACCTCCGAGGCGAGCCGGTTGACCTCGTCCAGGATGCCGCGCGCGGTCTCCTCGTCGACGTCGGCGAACGGCCCGGCACCAAGCACGTCCTGCCGGTTCAGGACCTCGAACAGGTTGAACTCGATGTCCCTGAGGTTGCTCCTGAAGTGCCCCATGCGCGCCTCCCACCCGGTGGGCCGGTAGCTACCGGCCAGTTCTACTGACCAGTGCTACTCGCAAGTGCTACTCACCAGTGCTACTCGTCGGTAACTTACTCTATGGTACCGAATAAGCCTTCTGTTGTCACTGCTGGGACTCCTCGGCAGGTACTCGCGGGTGGCTGACGTGCTCGGCGACGGGAACGGCACAGACCGTCCAGTGGCTCGGCTGGCGAGCACTCGATCCAGGTGCAGGCTCACGCCGACGAGTGTCAGACGGGCTGGTTACCATCGAATACATGAGCGATTCTCTGATCATTACTAGGACAGATACGACGGGCGACGCCGACGAGGCTGACGCCGCGCGGCCGGAAGCGGCCTTACCGCCCGACGGGACCGTGCGGCCCGACGGGACCGTGCCGCCCGACGGGACCGTGCCGCCCGACGGGACTGTCCCGCTAGAGCGGCTCGAGGCGCAGATCTGCGAGCTGGCCGGCCACATCGCGGCGGCCACCTGCCAGTTCCTGCTGCTGGTCGGCGACTTCGATGCCCGTCGCGGCTGGGCAACGTGGGACCTGCCGTCCTGCGCGGCGTGGTTGTCGTGGCGGTGCCAAATAGCGCCGGGCACCGGCCGCGAGCACGTGCGGGTGGCGCGTGCCATGCGGGACCTGCCGGTGATCACCGCTGAGTTCGCGGCCGGCCGACTGTCGTACGCGAAGGTGCGGGCACTGACACGGATCGCCACGCCGGAGACCGATGCGGATCTCGCAGATGCCGCAGGGCCGATGACTGCCGGGCAACTCGACAGGTTCGTGGCCGCGCACAGGACGGTCAGCAAGGCCAACGACGAGGCTGCGCGCTCTGCCCGGAAGCTGACCTACCGGTTCGAAGACGACGGATCCCTGATGCTGAGCGTGCGGCTTCCCGCCGACCAGGGCGCGGTGCTGATGCGCGCGTTGCGCGCCGCAACTGACGACCTCGAGCACCCCCACGACCCAGAGCACGCGCACGATCAAGAGCACGCGCACGATGGCGATCAGGACCATCCGGGACCGCAGGCGCGTTCGGACGTTCCCGCGGGAACGTCTGGAGTCAGCGACGTTCCCGCGGGAACGCCTGGAGTCAGCGACGTTCCCGCGGGAACGTCGAAGGCCTCCAGCCTCGCCGACGCGCTCGTCGACATTGCTGGCGCGTTCCTGGCCGACAAGATCACGACCGCCAGCAACCCTGACATCTACCAGGTCATCGTCCACGTAGGCCCCGAGGCGCTCACCGCCGACGTCGATGCCGATGTTTCCGGCCAAGCGCAGGACTCAGGCGCCTGCAGGCCGACCGGGCACCCCGCCAACCCGCGCCGCTGCCACATCGAGGACGGCCCGGCGCTCAGCCCTGCCGCCGCGCAGCGGATCGCCTGCAGCGCGACCGTAAGCTGGATGCTGCACGACCACCAGGGCAACGTACTGGACGTGGGCCGGCGGCACCGCCGGCCGCCGCCTGCGCTCCGACGGGCGGTCCGCGAGCGAGACCGAGGCCGGTGCCAGTTTCCCGGCTGCAATTCCCGGCGCACCGACCTGCATCACATCCGGCACTGGTCCAAGGGCGGCCGGACCGCGTATGTCAACCTCGTCTGCCTGTGCGAAGCACACCACGTGATCGTGCACACGCTGGGATACGTCATCGCCCCGATCGACGGCGGCGGGTTCAGCTTCACCCGGCCTGACGGCGAGCCCATGCCCAACTGCCCACCGCTGCCAGAATCCGACGGCGACCTCTCCCGTTACCACGACGCGGTCATCGACGCGGAGACGATCGTCCCCAACTGGAGCGGCGACAAGCTCGACCTGGACCTAGCCATCTGGGCGAGCTTCGCCAACGCCAGGATCGCCGCCGAGCGGAAGGCGGCTGCGACGGTGGCGTAGCAGGCCGGCTAGATGAGGCGGCACGCCGGCGGGCGTCGCGTCCCGCGCTACCGCGTTTAACCGGGTTAGCCTGGCCACGAGGGGAACGGGGGACCGTCCTCCGCGGTAATACGCGCGTGGACGCGCGGGGGCTGATGACCGACGACACCGGGAATCGAGGCATGCGCGTACGGAGGCGGTACCTGCGGCTGATCGTGGCCAGTGCCGCGTCGGTGCTCACGCTGGTGACGGCCGCCTCGGCGTGGGCGATGACCAGCTACCTGAGTGGCAGTTTGCACAGGGTCGACGCTGGGACCACGGGCACGCCGGCCGCCGGTCCGGTGAACATCCTTGTCGCGGGGATCGACACGCGTGGCGGGCTGACCGCCCGGCAAGAAGTCGAACTGCACGTGGGTAACGACATCAGCGACAACTCCGATGTGCTGATGCTGGTGCACATACCGGCGAACCATTCGCGCGTCGAGGTGGTCAGCCTGCCCCGGGACTCCTGGGTCGACCTCCCCGGGCACGGCATGAACAAGATCAACGCGGCGATCGGGGTGGGCGGGCCGCGTCTGATGGTCCGCACCGTCGAGCAGGCGACGGGCCTGGTCATCAACGACTACGTGGAGGTCAACTTCCTCGGCTTCGTGAAGGTCATCGACGCGCTCGGCGGCGTGAACATATGCCTGCCCTACGCGGTCGACGACTCCTACAGCGGGCTGCACATGTCGGCAGGGGAACACCACGTGGACGGCGTCACGGCGCTGGAGTTCGCCCGCGACCGGCACTCGTTCGCACTGTCGGACATTTCCAGGATCAGCGACCAGCAGCAGCTGCTGTCGTCGCTGTTCACCGAGATAGAGCAGGCCGGAGTGCTGGCCAACCCATTCAAGCTGCAGCGGGTGCTGTCCGCTGTTGCGTCGTCGCTCACCGTGGACACTGGCTTCAACCTCGTCGCGCTCGCCGACGAACTGCGCGGGCTGCGGCCGTCGGATGTCACGTTCACCACCGTGCCGCTATCGTCCATCGACTACCTGACGCCGACGGGGCAGGACGCTGTGCTGTGGGACAAGCCAGCGGCGGATGCGCTGTTCGCCAGCATCAGGAAGGACACCGGCCTGCCGTCACGGGCTGACTCGGGGCGGCATGGGCGGGCTGACTCGCGCGCGGCCCGGAAACGGGCCGCGCGCGCCAAGGTTTCCGTGGACGTCTACAACGGCACCATGATCACCGGACTGTCCGCGCGGACCGGGCGGGAACTAGCCGGACTCGGCTTCCATGTGCACCGTGCCGGGCTCAACTGGTCAACGCACGACGTCGGGCAGACGGTGATCGAGTACCCGCCGGGTCATCTGGCAGCGGCTCAGTTGCTGCGCGCGTCGATGCCGACAGCGAAAATGCGTGCCGTGAAGGGGCTCACGCTCGTCAAGGTCGTGCTGGGCAGCAGCGGTCACGCGGTGCGCGGTGTCAGGCAGGCAGCGCCGTCCGGCGGGATCGCCACGACCGGGCAGCAGCACACGGCCGCGCAGGACGCCTGCCGCTGACCCGGTGCGGACTCAGGCCCGGTGCCGAGTCAGGATTCGGGCGGGAACGCGCTCGAATCGCCGGTCCCGGTCTGCGTCTCGCCGGGGAACGTGGTTGGCTGGTCGGCCGGGAAGCCCTGCTGCGGGACGCCGCTCGCCTGCGTCTGGCCGGACTGATCCTGCTCGCCGCCGAGGTTGAGACCGTTCTCCCGCTCGTGCGCTTGGATCTGCTGGATCTGGCTGTCGATCTTGGACTGGCTGTCCGAGGTGCCGCGGCCGGTCTGCTGGGCGTACACGAGGGCGCCCAGGTCACGCAGCATGCCGTCGCCCTTGCGGTTGGCCTGTGCCTGGTCTAGGCGGGCCTTGCCTTCGGCCGCAGCCTCCTGGGCCTTCTGCCCAAGCTGCGAGGCCTGCGCCTTGACCTTGTCCATAAGTCCCATTTGCTGCCTCCCCTGAAAGGGCGCCAGCGCGGCTCGGCGAGCCGGTGCGCCTTGAGCCTTGTATGCAAGCATTTTCAGCCTTCGGTGCAAGCATAAAGCGCGGACGACCGCTACGCCCGGCTTAGGCTGCGTCGCCCTGCCTAACTTCCGGCCTTTGCCAGTTCGCTTGCCGCGCCCTGGGACACCGCGATCCGATCGGCGGCGACCGTTACCAGCCGGCAGCCATTCTCGCGGTAGATGCGGGCAATCGAGCCGTCGGCTGCGTGTACGCCGACCGGCTTACCGGCCTTGGCGCAATCCGCCCAGATCTGCTCGAGGGCCGGCCGGAATACCGGGTCTGCTGGATCCAGCACGCAGCCGAGCGAGTAGGACAGATCGCGCGGTCCCACGTAGATGCCGTCCACGCCGGGCAGCTCGAGCGTTGCCGGCAGTTCCGCCATCGCCTGCCGGGACTCCACCATGATCAGGCACAACGGGAGCGGGCCGCCGGCCAGCACGCCGCCGCCGGACCGGTAGCCGTCAGGCGGATAGCGGCACGCGCCGACGACTTCCCTGGCCTGCTCGGCAGACTCCACGTTCGGCACGATCACGCCCTCGCAGCCGAGGTCGAGCGCGCGGCCGATGTCGGCGGGGTGGGCGTACCTGACCCGTCCCAGCGGGGCCGAGCCTGCCTGCCGGATAGCTGCGGTTAGCGCCGGCAGGTCACGCTCGGTGGCACCGCCGTGCTGCAGGTCGATGGCCACATAATCGAGACCTGCCGCCGCCAGCGCGCCAGCGCTGAGTGGATGCGGGATGGTTACCCACCCGCCGAACACAACCTCGCCGCCGCGGACCCTGTCGGAGAATGTCACCACGCTAGCCAAGCACATGACCGGTCAGCTAGCACGTCATCGGTGCTCCCGCCGCGGTCGGGCCGCCCGGCGTGGAGCCGAGTATCCGGCCGGACAGCGAGTACGCCACGTAGCTGACCACCCTGGCGCCCTTGGGTATCACGAACGCGAGCGACCGGCCGCCGCCGACCTCGACCGAGCGGAACGACTCTGTCTTGCCATCGGCGAACTTCAGCGCGACGCTGCCGACATCTGGCGCGACCGCCATGAGCCCGGTGAACGGGCCGCTCGCGCCGCCGCCTGCGAGGCCGCCGCACGCCACCGGACGCATCAGCTTGCCCGGTTTCGGCTGTTCCGGGCGAGTGGAGCCTTGCTCGCAAACGTCGGCGCCGCCAGCGAAGCTAAAGCAGTATCCCCAGGGTCCGAAGTCGGCGGTTGTCCGCCAGCGCAAGCCGTCGACCACGCCGGAACCGACCAGCCGCCGCACGCGCGCCGGGCCAGCCTGGCCGGGACGCAACCACAGGTCGAAGGCGGTAGCTTGCCATGGCACCGAGTAAGCGAGCACGTGGCCGTTAGCAGAGTAGGCGACGGCCCGGACGATCGGCACGCTGCTCTGCAGAACGACGGCTACCCAGCGGGCCCCCTTCCACCGAACCGGAGCGAGGCCAACCGCGGGCTGGTCCGACAGGCTGATGGACAGCCGGGCTACAGCCGGGCTGACGGTGCCGACCAGCACGGAGAAGCCGTTCGTCCCGTTCGTGCTCTCGGACTCGAAGTTCACCGGCCAGGTGGCGGGTCCCGGCGCCGAGAACGGCGACCCGAGTCCCACCGGCCCGGTGACCTGCACCGACCCGTTGCTCGAGCTGGGGGCGATCACCTGCCAGGACTTGCCGTCGGTGACGCCTTGTGCGATAACGCCAGATTGCCAGCCGCCGAACTTGATCGTGATCTTGTAGTGCGGCGGTGTGGTGTGGTGGCGCTGGCTCGCCGGACCCGCGGCGTGCGCGCGCAGCAGGGTTGGCGTGACCGCCGCACCCGCGGCAATGAGCGCGACAACGGCGGCCACTGAGGCCCACCGGCGGATCCGGATCGCCTTGCCCCGCCGTACCGCCCTGGCGACCGGCGCCGGGTTGGGGGCGACGTCCTCCAGCAGGCCGGTCAGCCTGTCGCGGAGTTCGCGCTCGTCCTGCACGCTCACAGCAGTCCCCCTTCCAGCAGCGCCGAGCTCGACCTCAGCTTGGCCAGCGCGCGGGATGACTGGCTCTTGACATTGCCGACCGAGCAGCCGAGCACCGCGGCGGCCTCGGCCTCGGTCATGTCCATCCAGTACCGCAGCACCACGGCCGCCCGCTGCCCGTAGGGCAGTTGCAGCAGCGCCTTCATCAGGGCGTCCCGGTCGTGTCGTTCGTCGGCGCTGTCGCCCGACGACGCAAGGTCAGGCACCGAATCGGTGAGCTGCTCGGTGACCCTGATCTTGCGAAACCGGTTCCGGTTCGCGTTGACGACGATCCGGCGGAGGTAGGCATCGGGGTTGTCCGCCTTGCGCACCCTGGACCAGGACGCATAAGCGCGCGCGAACGCGGTCTGGGCCAGGTCCTCGGCGAGCTGCAGGTCGCCGGTGAGCCCGTAGGCCAGCCTGACCAGCTGCGACCAGCGGCCATGCATGAAGTCGCTGAACTCCGCGTCGGCTGTCAGCGCCGGGTCCATGGCCACCTCCTCACCCGCTCAGACCACAGCAGGTGGCCGGATGGTTGCAGCCATCTTCGGCGGCGCGCTAGACCAGGCCGGTCAGCTTTTCCCTGGCGGACTGCAGCCGGCGCAGCGTCTCCGTCCTGCCAAGCACAGCCAGCGACTCGAACAACGGCAGCCCGACGGTGCGGCCGGTGACCGCCACCCGGACCGGCGCCTGCGCCTTGCTGAGCGACAGGCCAAAGCTCGTGCCGACGGCCTCCAGCCGCTCGCGCAGCGCGTCGGGCTGCCACGGCACTTCCGCGTACTCGGCAGCGATCGCGGCGAGCAGGTCGGCGGCGGGCTCCTTCATTGCCTTGGCCCAGGACGCCTCGTCGGTCGCCGGCTCGGGCAGGAATGCGAAATCCACCATCGCCGTGATGTCAGCCAGCAGCGCCACCCTCGTCTGGGCCAGCGGCGCGAGCTGCGCGAACACCTCGGGGTCGAACCGGTCAGCGGGCCACGGCGCGGCCGGCGGTGCCAGCCACGGCCGGCAGGCCCCGATAAACTCCGGAACTGACAGCATCCTGATGTACTCGCCGTTGAACGCGCGCAGTTTCTGGACGTCGAAGAACGCTGGCGACGGGTTCACGTCCTCGATCCGGAACTCGGCCACCATCTCGTCCCACGGCACGATCTCGCGGTCGCCGCGCGGTGCCCAGCCGAGCAGCATCAGGTAGTTGCGCATGGCCGTGGCGAGGTAGCCCTCGGCCCGGAAATCCTCGAGCGCGACCTTGTCCCGTCGCTTGGACATCTTCTGCCGCTTCTCGTTGACCACTATCGGCAGATGACCCCAGGCGGGCGGCTGGTGCCCGAGCGCCTCCCAGAGCAATTGCTGCTTCGGCGTGTTTGGCAGGTGCTCCTCGCTGCGCAGCACGTGCGTGATCCGCTGATCCATGTCGTCAACGACGTTGGCCAGCAGGAACAGCGCCGAACCGTCGCTGCGCGCCAGCACGAAGTCCTCGATCGAGCTGTTCTCGAATACGGTCTTGCCGCGGACCAGGTCGTCGATGATTGTCGTGCCCTCGTCCGGCACCCGGAATCGAAGCGCCCGCCCTGGGCCCGGTCCTAGGCCCAGGTCCCGGCAGAAGCCGTCATAGCCGCGGTGTTTGTCGCCTGTCCTCGCCACGACGTCGTCGCGAGTGCAGTCGCAGTAGTAGGCGCGGCCCTGCTGGTAGAGGAGCTGAGCCGCCGCGTCGTGCTTGTCCCGGTTCGCCGACTGCAGGAACGGGCCCTCGTACTGGCTGCCGTCGATGCCGAGCCAGGCGAGCGCGGAGATGATGCCGTCGATCCACTCGGGCCGGTTCCGCTCGGCGTCGGTGTCCTCGATGCGCAGCACCAAGGCGCCGCCGGTGCGCAGCGCGATCGCCCAGTTGAACAGGACCGACCGGGCACCGCCCACGTGGAAGTATCCGGTCGGCGACGGCGAGAACCGCAACCGGACATCAGGACCCCAGGTCGTCACGCTTCCCGATCTTAGTCGACCGCCCGGTACCAGCTCCGAACCGATTACCAGCAGGAACTGCCAGGATGACCGGCGGGACCAGGCACAGCGAGGCAAGCGCGGCGGCCAGCCCGAACCGCTGCGCCAGCGCGCCCACCGCCAGCGGCCCGAGTCCGCCGACCAGTCCCGCCGCACTGCCCAGCGAGACCGCGAGACCGCTGCGGCCGTGCAGGCTCGCGAACAGCCCGGCCTTCAGCACCGGATACCACGGCGCGGTCGCGACGCTGACCACCGCGAGCACGGCAAGCTTCGCGCCGAGACTAGGCACCAGCAGGAACGCCGGGAACAGCAGCCCGGACGCCCACGCGCTCGCCCGCAGCACGCTGATCGGCTCGAACCTCTCGAGCACGCCCACCAGCAGCGCGTCTCCGGCGAGCCCGGCGCCCAGCCGGACCGCGACACCGAGCGCGGCAACCGCAGGCGAGGCGTGCACGACCGCCACCAGGTACAGCGCGAGGAACGCGGTCAGCACGTCCAGCAGCAGGTCAGACACCTCGAGCAGGGTTAGCCAGCGGAGCGCGCCGGCCTCGGCCGCGATCTGCATCGCAGCTCGCAGCCCCGGCCAGCTCGGTGTCCCGTTCCCCTCCCCGACGGCCGTGTCGTCGGCGGCCACGGGCGCGTCGATGGCCGGCCCGGACCACGCGACCGCCAGCCAGCTCCCCGTTGCGGTGAGCGCTACCAGCACGAACGCCGCCCGCCAGGTGCCGCCGGCCGCGAGCACCGCCACCACGAGCAACGGGCCAGCCAGGTCACCAGCCGAGCCGGCCAGCGTCCACCTGGCCATCAGCTGCGCCCGGCGGTCGGGCCGGGCGTCCAGCGCGGCCGACTGGGTAAGGCTGACGAACACGCCCGACGCCGGAAAGAAGATCACCAGCGCGGCGAGCAGCACGGCGAACGACGGAGCGAGCGCGGTGGCCAGCACTGCGGCGACGAAGACGAGCCCGCCGGCGAGGATGAACCGGTGGCGGCGCCGCCCGGTCCCGCCGAGCACGCCGAACGGCATTTCGAGCAGGCTGCCGAGCAGCAGCGGGACGGCGGCGAGCAGGCCCACCTGGAGGTAGCTGAGCGCGAGGTCGTGCCGGATGAGCGGCATCGCCGCGCTCTTGGTGCCGTCGACCAGTTCGTCAGCGAACTCGACGGCAAGAACCGTGATCAGCGAAGCCAGGCCGACGCTGCCGGTTGCTGGCCTGCTGCGACGTCAAGGGAATCCCACGAGATCGATGCTACCGGGACGCCGGCCGGTCAGATCGGATCAAAGGGCACGGATTCATACGCTGCGGCCAGCTCCGCGGCAAGACCCGGGTCGACCGGCAGTACCTGGTCGTCGATCCGCTCGACCGTGGCAACGCCGTGCGAGTTCGTCACGAAGGTGGACCGGAATCGCAGCACGTCGGCGACGCGCACGGCGTCATACCGTGACGGCGTGCCACGCTCGGCCAGTGCCGTGGTGAGGAGTTGCATGGTGATCCCCGCCAGCGACGGTGCGCTCGGCCAGACCAGCGCGGACCCGTCGAAGAAGCCGACGTTGGTGATCGCGCCCTCGGCGATGACGCCGCCGTCTCCGGTCAGCAGCGCCTCGTCGAATCCGGCCCGCTGTGCGGCGCGGCGGTAGTAGGTCTGACCGAACGTACCGAGATGCTTGAGATGCGCCAGCGGGCGCTGGTAGGGAACCGCGGTGAGACGGCAAGGCCCGGCGAGCGGCTGGCCGGGCGGACGCGCCACGACCATGACCGACGGCTCAGCTGCTTCAGGCTGGAACACGTAGACCCGCACCGACGCGTCCGGACCGCTCTCCTGCAGCGCGTGCCGGATGTGCGCCCGCACCAGCGCATCGTCCAAGCCGACATCGAACAGTTCCCGCGTCGCGCGGTCGAGTCGCGCTAGGTGCAGTTGCAGACCGCGCACCGCCCCACCGCGCACCTGCATGGCCGTGAAGTGGCCATAGCCGGCCATAGCCGGGTGCACGAGCTGCTCGGCAGTCGCGGCGGCACCGTCGATCTCGGCGCACAGGATGACGTCGGTGCGAGGAACTCCCACTACGGTCAGCAGCCCGCCGTCAGCTGCCCGCGGGCAGTTCCGGCGTGGGTGGCGCGCTGGCGATCTGGGCCTTGAGCGCGGCCAGCTCCTGATCCACGCCGGAGCTGGCACTGGCCTCGTCCAGCTCGCGCTGGATGTCGTCGGTGCCACCGCCGACGTCCTCGAGCACGCCGGACTGCAGCAGCTCGTCCGTCGCTGACGCCCTGGCCTGCATGTTCGCGATCTTGTCCTGGGCCCGCTGCAGCGCTGCGCCCGAGTCGTTCAGGCTCTTGCCGATTCCGGCGGCTTCCTCGTTCACCGAGGTCATCGCGGAGGCAGCGGTGTACTGAGCCTTCATGACCTCCTTCTGCGAGCGGAAGCTGTTGACACGCTGCTGCAGCGTGCTGAGCGTCTGCTCCATCTTCTGCTCTTCCTCATCCAGCTGCTGACGCTGCGGCTCCAGGCCGTCGACCTGCTGCTGGGCCGCCGCCTTGCGGGACAGCGCCTCCCGGGCCAGGTCCTCCCTGCCCTGCCCGAGCGCGGCCTTGGCCTGGTCGTTCAGATGGTCGATCGAGTGCTGCAGCTGCTGCTCCTGGAGCTCCAGCTGCTTCTTCGACGCCGTGATGTCGACAAGAGCGCGACGCACCTTCGTGATGTGGTCGAGCATCTGGTCGTAGGAGTAATCGAGCATCTCGTTCGGATTCTCGGCCGAGTCGAGCGCCTTGTTGGCCTTTGCGGCGACGATGTCGTGTGCCCGCTGGAAGAGACTCATGCTGCCGAGGCTACAACCCTCCGCGCAGCGAGCGCCCGTGCGCCGACGAGAACGTGTCGTTAGCATCGGCGTTCATGACGGACAGCGGCCGGCAGCAGCTACCGCGGCTCTTTGTCGGCGGCACCGGCAGGTCGGGCACGACGCAAATGACCAGGGTGCTGGGCAGCCACCGGCTGGTGCACCCGCTGCCATGGGAGTCCCGGTTCATCGTCGATCCGGGCGGTCTCGAGGACCTCGCCAGGACGCTCACGACCGGCTATACGCCGTACGCGGCCGACGATGCGCTTACCCGGCTGTCGATGCTGCTCGGCGAGCGTCTTACCGGCCGGACCATGGACTGCTTCCGTGGCTGGGGCTTCGTCCGGGACCTGGGTCCGCCCCGCTACTGGCATGCCGTCGACGAACTGTGGCGGTCCCTCGTTTGGTACGAGTTCGACGAGCACGTGCCGCTCGCCGGCTACCTCGACGGGCAGCGGGTGCGGCTGCCCTATGAGCGCACCGGCAACCGTCGCGTCATCGCCCGTTACTTCACCGATCGCGGCGAGCTGATCGCGATCCTGCGCCGGTTCGTCTCGACTCTGTTCGACAGCGCGGCGCTGAATGCCGGCAAGCGCACCTGGGTGGAGAAGACACCGTTCAACTTGCTGTCTGCCGAGTTCCTGTGGGAGCTGTATCCGGACGCGCGCGTGGTGCACATGATCCGCGATCCGGTCGCCGTCGTCGCCTCGCACCGCGACCAGCCCTGGGCGCCGGACACGCTCGAGCACGCCATGAACTGGGTCGAGCCCATCTACCGCCGCTGGCTCGCGGTTCGGCCAGCACTGCTCGCGGACGAGCGCTACGTCGAGGTGCGGCTCGAGGACGCCGGCCTGCGGTGGCCGGAGCTGCGATCCGCGCTGATGGACAAACTCGGCCTGCCCGCGGACGATCAAATGCTCGGCTTCGATTCGCAGCGCGCCATGCACCGGCAGACCGAACTGACGCCGCCCGACAAACACGCGATGCTCGGCAGGTTCGCCGACATCCGCGAAGCACTCGGCTATGCGTAGCAAGAGATATTTGCTGATCTCCGGCAATTATGCTGGAGAACATGACCGACGAAAGTCCGATCTCTTATGAGGCAGCTGTCCGCGGGACGCCGGTGCTGAGCAGCACTGGCGCCGAAATCGGGAAGCTAGAGCACGTGCTGGAGGTACCCGAGCTCGACATCTTCGACGGGATCGTCATCGGCACGCACGCGGGCCTGCGGTTCGTGCCCGCTGACGACCTGACGCAGATCTTTCTCAGCCACATCCAGACCGGGCTCGATGACGCGCAGGCCGCCGCCCTGCAGCCGCCAGACGGACCGCCCGTTTACCGGGTCGACGCGCTGGCGGACTCCGGCGACAACATGCATGACATCCTCGGCAGGATGTTCGGCCGCCCGCACTGGATCCGGGAGCACGACTGAAGCACTAGCCGGACGAGGCGTCGCTGGCCTGCTCGGCGGGAACGCCCGCCTCGTCGGCGGGCTGTGGCTCCTGCTGCTTGGCGCGCGCGGCACGCGACTGCCGCGCCTTCGCCGCACTGACGTACTCGTCCACGTAGCTGAGCCCGGTCAGCGCCATGATGTCGTACATGATCTGGTCGGTGATCGCGCGCAGCACCAGCTGGTTGGCAGCACCGAGGCTGTAGCGCTCAAAGGTCAGCGGCTTGCCGAAGCGCACCTCGGCGTGCCCTGACACCGGCCAGGAACGACCGGCGGGCATGGCACCGTAGGTGCCGACGACCCCGACAGGGACGACCGGAACCTTGGCCGACAGCGCCAGCCTGGCGATCCCGGTCTTGCCCTTGTACAGGCGGCCGTCCAGTGTCCTGCTGCCCTCGGGGTACATGACCAGGCACCATTGCTGGTCAAGGAGCTGGTCGACCTGCGCCATGGACTCCTTGCTCGCAGTGCGCCGCTCCATCGGCACCGCGCCGATCGCGACCGACACGAACAAGCCCATGAGCCGGCTGGCGAAGAAGTAGTCAGAGGCCGCCGCGACAAGCGTCCGGCGCCGCAGGTCCTTGGGCAGGCTGTTCAGGATGAGCGGTGTGTCCATGTGGCTGGAGTGGTTGGCCGCGAGGATGAGCGGCGGGCTGACGCCCTCCAGATGCTCCAGTCCGCTGACCTTCGGGTGCACATAGTGCCGAATGATTGGACGAAGCGCGCCATTTAGAAAAAACCCACGGGCAATGCCGCTGCTAACTTTCTGCTGCAGCATCCGCTCGCCCTTACGTGCCACAGAACCTCCTGATGGCCGCGCCCGCCAAGCTACCACAATAGTCTCTGCCTATCGCCGGTCGGTACTGCTGAGATAGCCGTTCTCCGAATACCAGCGCAGCGTCCTGCTAATCGTCTCTGCGACGGGTGTGTAGCGAACGCCAAGCTCGCGCTCGGCCCGCGAGCCGTCGTAGTTATGCCCGTTGAGCAGAGTCCTCATCATCTCCCGGCAGACCGGCGCCTTGCGCCCGACGGCCTTGGCCCCGGTGCCGACAACAGACGCCGCTGCGAGCGCCGCGTTGCCGGGCAGCCATCTGACCCGGTGCTCGATGCCCGTGTTCGCCGCGACCAGTCCGATCAGGTCGCGCGTGCTGAACGTCGCGGCATTCAGCACGTACCGCTGCCAGGTAACGCCGTGGCTCTCGGCGAGCAAATGCCCGGCGGTGCAGTCGGCGATATCCAGGAAGCTGACCTGCGTATCCACCAGGAACTTCAGCTTGCCATTCAGGTACTGCAGCAGCAGCCGGGCGGTCCCGTGCAGCCGGCCAGGACCCTGCACCGACGAAGGGTTGACGCACACCACGTCCAGGTTCCTCGCCTTGGCCTCGTGCAGGACGCGGACCTCCGCGAGGTACTTGCTGCGCTCGTACTCGGAGACGAACCAGCCGCGGTGCGGTGACGCCTCGTTCCCCACGGTGCCGGCGACCTCCCCGATGGCCGCGGCCGACGAGGTGTAGACGACCCTGCGGACGCCGGCCGCGGCAGCGGCGGTGACCACGTTGGCCGAGCCCTCGACATTGACCTGTTCCATCGGCCGCGGGTCAGGCAGGCAGAACGCGTTCACGCCGGCCGCGTGGTAGACAACCGAGCAGCCGTCCATGGCGCGGGCCAGGCTGTCGGCGTCCAGGACGTCGCCAGTGACGGGCTCGGCGCCCCGGCCCTGCAGCGCCTCGGCGGCCGCCGCGGACCTGGCGAGCGCGCGTACCGGCCTGCCTGCCGCGACAAGGGCGTCTATCAGCGCACCGCCGATGAAGCCGCTGCCGCCGGTGACGAGGACCCGGCCGTCCGCGATGCCGGCGTCCGGTGCACTGCCGTCGGCTACCGGAACCGTCGCATCGGTCATTGACGCACCCCTCTCAGCACCGCCGAGGCGTGAGTCACGTAACTGGTAGCGGACAGCACGGTAACGACAGCCGCGACCGTCATCGCCCATTCGTCGAGGTACATGATCCCGATCTTCTGGTTGTACCGGAGTATGGCCAGCAGGATCGCGACGAACTGAACGTTGAACTTCAGCTTGCCCCAGATCGATGGGTAGACGACGGTGCCCCCGGAGGCGGCTGCGGCCTTGAGGCCGAGTACCGCGATCTCCCGGCCGACGATCACCAGTGCCGCCCAGGGCGACGCCCGGCCGACTGCCACCAACGCGATGAGCACCCCGCCGACCAGGAGCTTGTCCGCCGTGGTGTCGAGGAAGACGCCAAGATCGGTGGTTCGGCGCCAGCGCCGCGCTAGATATCCGTCCAGGAAGTCGGTCGCCGCGGCGATCGTGAACAGCACGGCCGCGGCCACGTAGGCGTACTCGACTTTGGGGCCGACCAGGATCAGCGCCATCACCGGGATCGTCAGGACCACTCGCGCCAGGCTGATGCCGTTCAGGTACAGCGCTGCCCGCCGATGAGTCATGATGCCTGAAATGTCCGCTCTAGTTACGCCGAGGTCCCGGCCTTCAGCATGTCATACCGCCCGCGCAGCGGCGCCGCCTCAGTGTACGACGGACATCCGGTAGCGACATATAGGGTAATTAACCCAAAGAGGCGGCGTCCCTGACCAGATCCCTGACGGCCTGCGCTGACGGCAAGTCCAGTGCCTGCCGGGCGAGCTCGGCAGCCTTGGCGAGGTCGGTAGCCCGCACCGCCTCCTTGACGGCGCCCACGGCCGGCGTGCTGACCGACAGCTCGCGGACGCCGAGACCGAGCAGCAACGGCACGGCGACCGGGTCGGCGCCCAGCTCACCGCACACGCCGATCCACCGCCCGGCGCCGACCGCCGCCGACGCTGCCCGCCCGATGAGCGCGAGCACCGCGGGATGCAGCGCGTCGCCCAGGGCCGCGACCGACGACAGCTCGCGGTCGGCTGCCATCGTGTACTGGGTCAGGTCGTTCGTGCCGACGGAGAAGAAATCCACCTCCGGCGCGAGGATCGCGGCGGTCACGGCGGCGGCGGGCACCTCGATCATGATGCCGGTCTGCATCGCGCCCTCGTCCGGCACCGGGACGCCCTCGCTGGCCAGCGAGCGGCGGGCATCGGCGACGACCTCGACCGCGGCGTGCACCTCGGCACGCGTGGCGACCATCGGGAACATCAGCCGCACCGGATGCGCGGCCGCAACCCGCAGGACCGCCCGTACCTGCGCCAGCAGCACGTCCGGCCGGGCCAGGCCGAGCCGGATGCCGCGCCGTCCGAGCTGGGGGTTGGGCTCGTCCTCCCGGGGCAGGTACGGCAACGGCTTGTCCGCTCCGACGTCCAGCGTCCTGACGATGAGCGGCCGCCCGGCCAGGATCCCGGCGATCTCCGCGTAGACGGCCGCCTGCTCTTCCTCGCTCGGCATCCGTTCTGCCGACAGGAACAGGAACTCCGTCCTGAGCAGGCCGATCCCGTCCGCTCCTGCGGCGACGGCACGCCGGACGTCGGCGACCGACCCCGCGTTGGCGGCGACCTCGACGGTGGTGCCATCCAGCGTGACGGCGGGTTCCGATGCCAGCTCGCCGGCCCGGTCGGCGGCCTGCTGGCTGGCACGCCTGGCGTGCCGCGCCGCGGTCAGCTCCGCCTCGTCCGGGGCCAGCTGCACCGAGCCGCTGTCGCCGTCCAGCAGCAGCAGCGTCGAGTCCGGGATCGCCAGCACGCCGGGCCCGAGGCCGAGCACCGCGGGAATGCGCAGCGCCCTGGCCAGGATCGCGGCGTGCGAGGTCGGGCCACCGTAAGCGGTCGCGATGCCAAGCACGACTTCCGGGTCGAAGCCCGCGGTCTGCGCTGGGGTCAGCTCGTCCGCCACCACGATTCCCGGGCCGGCCAGTTCTGGGCCGGCAGCCTCCGCGCCACTCGCCGCCGCGCCGAGCAGCTCACCGAGCACCTGGACCCTGATGCTGTCCAGGTCCTTGGCCCGCTCGCGCTGATAGGGGTCGGCAAGCTGCTCGAAGGCATGGGCCGCGTCGGTCACCGCGCTATCCCAGGCATCGGCGGCGTTCCTGCCCTCGGCGATCAGCCGGCCAGCGGGATCAAGCAGCGCCTCGTCGGACAGGAAGAGCAGGTGCGCGTCGAAGATGCCGGCGTCGTAACCCGAGCCGGTCCGGCCGGCCACCGAGTCCCTGGCCGCCCTCGTCTGCCGCCGAACCGCCTCCACCGCGGCATCAAGCCTGGCCTGCTCGGCAGCCGGATCGGCGGCGAGATCACGGGGCACGACGATGACCGCCTCACGCAGGTGCCGGGCCTCGCCGATCGCTATGCCGCCGGAGCCGGGAATCCCGTGCAGGACGCTGCCAGCCTCGGGTGGGGTGGCACCGGCCACGTCGGCTGTGGCCACGGTGGCGGGCACAGCAGCGCCCACCGCCGGCTCGTCGAAGTTGCGCCCGGCCAGCTCGCGGAGTGCGGCGAGTACCTGCGCCGCCTGCGGGCCGGAGGCGCGCACCAGCACTTCATGGCCCTGGCGCACGCCGAGCGTAGCCACGCCATTAAGGGAACGCGCGCTGGCGGGGCCGGCCGGCACCGTCAGGTTCTCGGCCGTGACGGTGGCATCGAATTCCCCGACTGTCTGCACGAACCGCGCAGCGGGCCGGGCGTGCAGCCCGAGCGGATTGGTGACCGTGATGCGCTCCTGCAGGGTCTCGCCCTCGGCTGCGGGCATGGGCTCGGCCGTGCCGACGTCGGCTGCACCCCGATGATCGCCTGCGCCCAGGTGAGCTGCCTTGCCCGCGAGCCCGCCCCGCGCCTCGTCCGCCACCCGCGCCAGCGGCTCGCCCAGCCTGGCGGCCACCGCGGCGGCCACGGCTCCTTCGACCACGGGGGCCTCGCAGAGCAGCACGCGCGCCTGCTGCTCGTCCGGCAGCAGCTCCACCGCCATCTCGGCGGACAGCACCGCGCTGCCGAGGTCCATCAGCACGAGCACGCCGTCCTGCGTCCAGGCCTGCTCGATGGCCTGCAGGATGAGCGCAGCGTCGGTTCCGAGCGGCCGGTCCGGCTGGTCCATCCCGCCGGCGGCGACGATCGCTACGTCCGGCCCGGCCATCTGCCTGGCGAGCTCGACCACGCCGTCGGCCAGCTTGGCGCTGTGCGAGACGATCACGATCCCGACCATGGCGCGTCAGCTACAGCCCGTAGGCCCGGTGCAAGATCTCCACGGGATGCGCCGACGTCTTGCCCGTGCCGTGCGTGATCTGCCACCTGCACGTCTCGCTGTCGCAGATCGACAGGTCCGGGTTCGCGCCGACGATGTCGGCGAACAGGCCGCTGCCCACCTGCATGGCGATGTCGTACTTCTCGCGCTTGAGCCCGTAGGTGCCGGCGATGCCGCAGCAAGCCCGGTCCAGTTCGACCACGGTCAGCCCGGGCACCAGGTCGAACAGGTCAAGCGCCGGCTTGCCGATGTTATGCCCCTGCTGTTGGCACGGAGCGTGGTAGGTGATCTTGAGGGGAACGGGCCTGAAGTCGGTTCGCAGCCGTCCGTCAGCGGCGAGATCGGCGAGGAACTCGCAGATGTCGTAGGTGTGCTCGCTCACCAGCCGCAGGTCGTCGTCGGCCACGCCGAGGATCTCGATGGCCTCTCGCTTCAGCATGAGGCCGCAGCTCGTCGACGTCGCGACGATCTTGTATCCCTGGCGAGCGTACGGAACGAGGTGAGCCACCAGGCGCCGGACATACGAACGCGCCGTGTCGAAGATCCCGTTGGACTGCAGCGGCAGTCCGCAGCAGTCTTGCGGCGGCACGACGACAGAGAACCCGTTGTGCTCAAGCACCGCGACCGTCATGCGGCCGAGGCCCGGTTCGAAGTAGTTGGTGCTGCAGCCGTGGAAGTAGACGACCTTGTCAGTGGTGGTTTCGGAGGGTGGCCGGCGGCGCGCCCAGCCCTGGAACGTACGCCCGGCGAACTTCGGCAGCGGCGCGTCCCGGTGGATACCAATCGTCCGCTCGGTCAGCGCGCGGACCAGCGAATTGCCGAGCACCAGGTTCGCCAGCGGGGCTACCGGCGTGCCGAGCTTGCCCTCCAGGCCCGACCTGGCGATCAGCTGGTCGCGCAGCGGTATGCCACGCTGCTTTTTCATCGCGGCCCTGGCCTGGGAGTTGATCTCGGCGACGTGCACGCCCTGCGGGCAGGAGAGCGTGCAGATCCCGCAGCTCGAGCAGTAGTCGAGCGAGGAGTCCACCGAGGGCTCGTGCGTGCGGAACCGCTCGGCCTGCGGCCCGACGTACTTCGGGCCGGGGAACAGCGGCGTGACGGCAGCCACCGGGCAGGCGGTCTCGCAGATCGTGCACTTGACGCAGTGGTCCAGCGAACCGCGCATCAGCTCGAGTCCCTGCCAGCCTTCGGTGTGCTCTGCCGTCATCGCGCCTCCTGAAGGATCGACTCGGCCGCCAGGTAGCCGGTGGACAGGCTGATCCCGTCGCCGGACTTCTCCCGCCACGGCCGTGCCCCGCCGATGATCGCGCCGGCGGCTCGCAGGTTCTGGTAGACCGGCTCGCCGTCTGGTCCGGCCGGCCGCAGGTTTGCGTCTACGGTCAGCCCGATCGTGTCGATCGGATGGTCGGCGAGGTAACTAGGCAGGAACGCGGCCTGGTCTGCACCCGGGCCCCGAACCGGCAGGCCGAGCGCGGTTTCCGCGGCGTGCCCCGCCAGGTCGACATCGATGCCGCCGGAGGCGAGGCCGCCGGTGGCGAGCACGACCCAGCGGCACAGCCGGGGGGTCTCGCGCGCTGCCGCGGCGACCCGCACGCCAACCAGCTTCCCGTCGCGCAGTTCCGGGCCGGTTGCCTGCGCGCCGAGCACCAGGCGGCCACCGGCCGCGCGGAACCTGGCCTGCAGCAGCGCGGCGAGCCGCATGCCCGGCACCGAGGGCGGGATGGTCGGGATCTCGAAGACCGGCTTGCCCACCTCTTCGGTGAACTGCGACCAGACCTCCTGCACGTCGTCCAGGCCGAGCACCGCGGGAACGCCGACCGCCTGCTCGTCGCTCAGCGCCCGGCGCAACTCGGCGCCGACCGCGGTACGGAACTTCTTATCGGAGAAATGCCGGGCCAGGGCCAGCGTGCCGACGTCGACCTCGCCGTCCACCGGCACGTCGAGCATGACCGGCCGCACCTGCAGCGACAGCCCTGCCGCGGCGGCCGCTGCCTGCAGGTTCTCGGCGGCGAGCGCGGGATGGAAGTCCTTGAGCACGCGCAGCCCGGCCACTGCCACGGTGCTCAGGTCGCGGATGTCGCCGCCGACCATGGTCTTCGGCACCACGGCGCTCGGCCGCGGGACGCCGATGGCGGTCGGCAGCAGCATGTTGGTGCTCGGCTCGCCGACGTAGGAGTAGCCGTCGACGTGGTCCTTCAGCCAGCTCACGCTTGCTGCCAGGACCTGGGCGCTGACCAGCGAGTACGGATGCTGCGGGTGGGCGGCGACGAAGCCGGGCAGCGACGCGGTGGGGCTGTCCACTCGCTGCGGCGCGTAGCCGAGTATGTCGATCGTCGCCGGGGCCAGCCGGAGCGAGCCCAGTCCCTTGGCCACCGTCACGACCTTGAGCCCGGCCTCGGCGAGCCTGACGGCGGCGGTCAGTCCGGCCAGGCCCGCACCGAGTACGACGACGTCGGCGTGCCGGGTTTCGGTCACGTTGTTTCCTGAGGGGGAAGGTGTTCTACGTCCAGCACCCCCTGGAAGATCCAGTCGTCCAGCCAGGCCTGCCGCAACTGGTCCCCGTGCAGCAGCGGGCTGACGCCCTTCCACCGCTCCTGCAGGAAGTTGAGCAGCGCCCGGTTC
>JASHTT010000163.1 GCA_030040415.1 Streptosporangiaceae bacterium
CCCCGGTTTACCTGACGCCCGCCACCATGGATAGGGGAACGGCAGTCCGGTGGTTCAGCCAGTTCGAAGGCGCCGGACTCGATGGCGTCGTCGCCAAGCCCCTGGCGGGGACCTATCAGCCCGACAAGCGGGTCATGTTCAAGATCAAGCACGAGCGCACGGCCGACTGTGTCGTGGCCGGCTACCGCCTGCACAAAAGCGGCCCGGACGCGATCGGCTCGCTGCTACTCGGTCTCTACGACGACCAGGGCCGCCTGGCCAGCGTCGGGGTGGTGGGCGCGTTCCCCATGGCGCTGCGCCGCCAGTTGTTCGGCGAAGTACAGCCCCTGGTGACCAGCTTCGACGAGCACCCGTGGAACTGGGCTGCGATCGCGGAAGATGTGCGCCACCCACGCGAAGCCGAGGGCAGCAGGTGGAACGCGGGCAAGGACCTGTCCTTCGTGCCGTTGCGACCGGAGCGGGTCGCCGAGGTGCGGTATGAGCACATGGAAGGCACCAGGTTCCGGCACACGGCGCAGTGGGTCCGCTGGCGCGACGATCGCGACCCGGCCTCCTGCGGTTTCGACCAGCTAGACGAGCCGGTCAAGTTCAACCTGGCCGAGATCCTGCCGCGGTAGCCGCGAGTCAGAGGTCAGGCCGGCCAGGCCTGATGAGCCCCGGGCCCGGGCTGGACAACGAGGAAGGTAGCGGCGGCGCCGAGGGCCGCGCCGATAGCTGCCTCGATGGCACCGGCCCGCTCGGTCGGTGCGAGCACCAGCACGCTGCCGCCGAAACCCGCCCCGGTCATCCGCGCGCCGAGCGCGCCGGCCGACAGTGCCGCGTCGACCGCCGTGTCCGCGGCCGGCCACGAGACCTCGAAGTCATCGCGCAGCGAGACGTGCGAAGCCGTCAGCAGCTCGCCGCAATCCGCCAGCCGCCCGGCCGACAGCAGCTCCGCGACCTGCACAACCCTGGCGTTCTCGGTCACTACGTGTCGCGCCCTGCGCAGCAGTTCGTCCGGCAGCCCGGCGAGCCCGGCCGGGTCGCGCACTGCGCGCAGCGAGCGAACGCCGAGCAGGCGCGCGGCGGCCTGGCATTCAGCACGTCGTGCCGCGTACTGGCCGTCGGCCAGCGCGTGCCGCACCCCGGTGTCGGCGACCAGCATCGACAAGTCAGCCGCCGCGGGGTCGAGCGGCACGAGCGAGAAGTCCCCCGTCTGGCAGTCGAGCAGCAGCGCGCGCCCTTGCTTGCACAGCATGGCGGCGTCTTGGTCCATAATCCCGCACGGCATGCCCACGAAGTCGGCCTCCGCGCTGCGGGCGAGTTCGGCGATGCGGGCAAGCCCGGGGAGACGGCGCCCTGGCCCGCTGCCGGAGCCGCTAAGGGCCGCGAGGCAGCTCACCACCGCGCAGCAGAGCGCAGCCGAGGAGGCAAGCCCCGCGCCGATCGGCAGGTCCGAATCGACGGCGACGTTGGCGCCGCCCGCCCGGTAACCAGCGGAGGCCAGCGCCCAGGCTGCCCCGGCCGGGTATCCGGCCCAGCCGCTCACCGAGCCCGGCTCGAGCTCGTCGGCGCCGATGGCGACGACCTCGCCAGGCATTTGCCTGGAACGCATATCCAGTACCCCGTCGTCCCGGGCGGAAGCCGCGGCGAGGACGCCGCGCCCGATCGCGAACGGCAGCACGAGCCCGTCGTTGTAGTCGGTGTGCTCACCGATGAGGTTGACCCGCCCAGGAGCACGCCAGATCAGCTCAGGATGCGCGCCATAGCAGTCGCGGAACCAGGCAGCGAGAACGTCCGCGGCGCCAGCCATCAGCATGCCTCCCTGAGCATCCGCGCAGCAGTTTCCGGTAGCACGTCGTTCGACCACACTCCCGCGCCCGACTCTGTGCTGGCCATGAACTTGAGCTTGCCCGGCGCCCGCCGGGTGGCCATGATCTGCAGGTGCGCGGCAAGCTCGTCGCGCGCGGCGGCGTCCGAAGCGGGAGCTTGCTGCCAGACGGCCATGTACGGCATCGGCGTGCCGAACAGCGCGTCCAGCCGCCGCAGCACGTCCGGATACAGCTCGCTCAGCGCGGCCTGGGCCGGCTGGCGAAGCGCCGCGATGTCCGGCACCCGCAGCGCCGGGAAGATCAGCACCTCGAACGGCCAGCGCGCGGCCCGTGGCACGAACGCCGTCCACTGCTCGTTCCGCGCCACGATCCGCTGGCCGTCGGCGAGCTCGGCGGCCAGCACGTCGTCAAATAGATTGCCGCCGCTGCCTTTCCGCCAGGCTCGCGCGCTAGCGAGCAGCTGCCGGGTGCGCGGCGGCACGAACGGCAGGGCGTAGATCTGGCCATGCGGATGTTGCAGGGTCGCGCCGACTTCCTCGCCGCGGTTCTCGAAGCAGTAGACATGCTCGATGCCGGCCGTGCCGCCGAGAACTTCGGTGCGGTCGGCCCAGGCCGCGATCACGGTTGCGGCGCGGCGCGGGCTCAGCCTGGCGAACGACGAGTCGTGCTCGGGCGTGAAGCAGACGATCTCACAGCGCCCGCTGGCCGGGCGCTCGGCGCCGAGCCCGGGCGGCCCGGCGTCCTGCGAGCTGCCCGGAGCGCCGCTGAACGCCGGAAACCTGTTCTCGAATACGACGACGTCGTAGCTGGCGGCCGGGATCTCCGTCGGCGAACCCGGCCGCGAAGGACAAAACGGGCACTGCCCGGCGGCCGGCAAGAACGTCCGGTCCTGGCGGTTCTCGGCGACCGCTATCCACTCACGCAATAACGGGTCGAAGCGCAGCACGCTGCCGCCC
The DNA here is from genome assembly GCA_030040415.1 of Streptosporangiaceae bacterium. GTDB lineage: Bacteria > Actinomycetota > Actinomycetes > Streptosporangiales > Streptosporangiaceae > JAJYUU01. The sequence goes on from JASHTT010000163.1 coordinate 2,768, forward strand.
TCGGGCCTAGCCGGGAGGTTCCTGCCGTCCGGCACCGCGGCCCGGCCAAGACCGGGGCTCTCGTCGAAATAGATGATCTGGCGGCCGTCGGCCAGCCGGGCCGAGCTCTTCCAGACCTTGCCGCTCCGATCAGCCCCGGCTGCCATCCACGTCCCGGCCACAGTTTGGGAGAAGACCCGTTCCCAGCTAATTGACCATACAGCCGGACTGCGCCTGCGTGGCCAGCATCCGCGCGGCGACGCGGGACAGTCGATCCAGCGAAGACTGCAGCGGGAACACCTCCGCGAGCGCGCCGGCGATCGCCTGGGCCCGGTACTTGTAACCGAGCGAGGTGTAGTGGATGCCGTCCGAGATGAACCAGCTTCGCTGCGCCTGCGCCGCCCAGTTGAACACGCGCATGTTGGGGTATTTCGCGCAGGCGTTCAGCAGCGCGTGGTTCCACTCCTGCATGTTGTG
>JASHTT010000164.1 GCA_030040415.1 Streptosporangiaceae bacterium
GTCATCCCCCGGATAAATCCCATCCGCCAGCCACCACGGCATCTCCATCTCCGGCGGCTCATCCCCCGCCCAGTCCGCCATCCCCGTCACCACCCGGCCACCCCCGCTCCCCCAGCACCCCTAGTCATGCGTCTACACTATCGACCACCCCTGACATTCCTCGACCCGAATCGAATACACCATCGACCTTGCCTGCCAGGCCCAGTGCGAGATACGGACGGGAAATCACGGGGAAGCGCGCGCAGGCTGGACGATGGTCGAACCGGGCTGTCCGAGAATTTGCTGCAGACGTCGGAGGCAATGCCGGCCTGCGGCTTAGATCCGGCGGCGCCGACTGACTCCAATCGTAACGGCACCTCCTCCACTGAATTACACATTTGACGCAATTCATTCCCGGCTTCATCCTGGCATGGCACTCGCCCGAAACCGACAGCCACGAAGGGACCGAGGAATGGCCGCTAGATACGACACCCTCCGCACTGACCGGCTGATCATGCGCCGCTGGCAGGAGTCCGACCTTGAGCCGTTCGCGGCACTCAACGCTGATGCCCACACCATGAGGTTCTTCCCGAACACACTCGACCGGGCGGCCAGCGACGCCATGGTGGACGGTATCGAGGCCCGGTTCGATCGGCAGGGCTTCGGCCTGTGGGCGCTCGAGATAGCCGAGTCCGGCGAGTTCATCGGGTTCACAGGGCTGAACCCCATGCCGGCCGGCGTTCCCGGCGCTGGCGGCATGGAGGTCGGCTGGCGGCTGGCGCGCAGCGCCTGGCACCACGGCTACGCCACCGAGGCCGCCACCGCCGCAGTGGACGTGGCCTTCAACGGTGCCGGCCTGCCGGAGATCTTTTCTATGACCGCGGTGCTGAACGAGCCCTCACAGGCCGTGATGCGCCGTCTCAGCCTGACGGAGTACGCCCGGTTCGAGCACCCGAGGGTCCCAGCGGGTAGCCCGCTCCGGCCGCACGTGGCCTACCGCAAGGTGCGACCGTCGGCCTGACCCAACGCAACTTACGGTCCGGCTGTTGGGCAGCAACACTGACGGTCTGGCTATTGGGCAGCTAACACCAGCAGGTGGGCGTTGACGGCCTTAGCCGCGTCGGCGAACTCGGACAGCACAGTGACCTCGACGCCGGCCTCCCGCAGCCGGATGGCACCGCCTCCGGACACGAAGATGGGGGGCTCCAGCCAGGCGATGACGACCCGGCCGACACCGGCCTCGATGATCAGGTCGGCACACGGCACAGGTCTGGAGGAACGCGCTGCGCACGGCTCGAGGGAGCTGTACATGGTGGCACCACGCAGCAGCGGAGCACCGCCGGCCGCTGCCGCCTTCGCCAGCGCGACCTCCTCGGCGTGGTCCGCCGGATCGGTCTCCCGAGAGAATCCGGTGGCCAGCAGGCTTCCGTCGGCGGCGACCAGCACCGCCCCGACCGAGAAAGCGGTCGGCGACGGCACGCAGCGGCCAGCCAGGTCCACGGCCAGCGCGAGCCAGTGCTGGTCAGGGTCCGAAGCTGCGGGCTGGGCCACGGGATACCCTCCATCGGACGGGAAGCGGGCAGGCTAACTGACGCCATACTCTCTTACCCGTTTCCGCGGCCCAGCCTTCGCATTCTGGTCACCAGGCGGCGGTCGTCTGCTGGGTCACACCGCTCTGCGACGGACTGGGGAACCCCGGCAGCGGCGTGAACACGTTGCCGTCCAGGCGGCCGAACGCGAAGCACGCCACGAGAACGTGCACACCTCGCGGCGCGAGCGACCGCACGTTGCACTCCTGGTCAAGCGACAAGGCCGAGTTCTGGCCTTGGCCTGTCGGCACGCCGTGCAGAGTCACTGTGCGCAGCACGCGCAACAGCTTGCCCGTATCCGCGTCCAGCTCGATGACCTTAGCGACCACCGTGTCGTTCCCATGCCCCTCGGGGATGTTCTGAACCGTTGACGTGATGACAGTCCGGCCATCCGCGGTTGCCAGCGCCGCAGGCGTGAAGTCGGTCGGCTCCGGTCGCGGCGAGGCAATGGGCGTAGCGGCCAGCAGGTCGCCGCCGGGGCCAGCGACGTCCAGCAACCTGTAGCCGCCACCGTGCCGACCCTGCCACAGGAAGGCAACATGCGCGCTGCCGGCCCAGGACACGTCGAACGGTGCTCCCCCGATGCTCGTCGTCCAGTTGCGCACCGCCCCGGTCGCAAGCGTGATGACGCGTATCCCGGTGGACGCGTTGCTGGCACCGGGCCTGCCGTTCTGCACCTGCAGGGCCAGCTGCTTGCCATCCGGAGACAGGGCCAACGAATTGCCACCCTCAGGGGCCTGGACGCCGATACGCAACCGGGTCAGGGTGACTGAGCGGCCGTCGGCGGCGATACGCAGCAGGAAGATCGACGTGGTACCGGTCTCGTAGACGACGAATGTCCTGTCATTTCCCGCGGCGCTGATGCCCGGCCCGTTAAACCCGCCTTGTACCTCAACCAGGGGCACGCGCACCGACGCCAGGGCCGCGCCCGTCGCAGAGTCGTGCACGACAGCCTTGCAGATCGGGTTCCCCCCGCCACCGGCGTACGTCTCGAAGATCGTTACGTAGAACTTGGGCATCCCGCCGACCACCGGCGCAGCAGGCGTCGCCCGGCGCGGCAATGGCCGCGCGGCGTGCTGGCCCGCCAGCGACACGCCAGCGATCACTCCCGCTACTGCCAGTGCGGCCGTGGCAGGAGCGAGCCAGCGAACCACACCCGGCCGCCGACGGGCCCGGACCCGCGGCTCACGGAGCGGCAGCAGCGACTCCGGCTGCACGCGCTGCGAGTAAGTCTTCATGCCACGACTTAGCCGTTCCTCTAGCTGGTTCATAGCTGCTCCTCCCCCAGCGCACGGGCGAGGACCGCCAGCGCGCGGCTGATAACGGCGCGGACGGCGGCCGGGGAGATCCGCAGCGTCCCGGCGATCTCGGGCACGTCCAGGTCGGCGTAGTAGCGCAGCACGATGACCTCGCGCTGCCGGCGCGTTAGCAGTCGCAGCGCGGCCACGATCTCGGCGCTGTCATCGACGACGGAAGCCGCGTCCGGGCACACCGCATCTGCCCGCTCGGCCAGCCGCGGCGCGTACTTGCGCGCGACGGCCGAACGGCGGTGGGCCGACCGGCAGCCGTTGAGCACGCATGACCTGGCGTACGCCAGGCCGCTCGAGGGCGAGCGAACAGCGCCCCAGCGCCGGTGCAGCCGTTCGTAGGTGTCCTGAACCACATCCTCGGCCGTGGCGGCGTCGCCGACCATCATGAGCGCGAGCCGCACGAGCTCGAGATGATGATCGCGGAAAAGCAGCCGCACCGCCTCCGCGCCCGCTGCGTGGCCTGCCGCCGATACGCCGGCGGCCTCAGCACTACCAGCGCCCACCCCGGCCACGCCGACCGCTGGGTCACCCGTCATCGCACCGTCCACGCTCTAGAGACGCTTGACCCCCGCCCCGGCGCTATGCCGCCAGACCGGTGATTTACTGGCCAGGTACGGGCACTGGAAAGCTAGTATTGCCGCAAATAGTGCAGAACGGCGGTGCAGGAGCATGACAGCGACGCTGGGTGTCCACGAACATGTCTGGTCCACCGAGACCTTCGACTCGCTGAACCCGGCGACCGGCGAGGCCATCGCCACCTTCCCAGTGTTCGGCGAACAGGACGTGGCCGACGCCGTCGAGCGAGCGCGGGAGGCCGCGCGGTGGTGGGCCGATCTCGGCTGGCATGGCCGGCGCCAGCGGTTGCTGGCGTGGAAGTCGCACATCATCCGGTACATCGGCAGGCTGTCCGAGCTCGTGCATACCGAGACCGGCAAGCCGCTGGCCGACGCCCAGCTAGAGATCATGCTCGCCGTCGTGCACATCGACTGGGCGGCGAGGAACGCGCGCCGGGTGCTCGGCCCCCGCAGGGTGCGTAGCGGACTGGTTGCACTCAACAACGCTGCAACCCTCGAGTACCAGCCGGTGGGTGTCGTCGGAGTCATCGGGCCGTGGAACTACCCCGTGTTCACCCCGATGGGTTCACTCGCCTATGCGCTCGCGGCGGGTAACTCGGCGGTCTTCAAGCCCAGCGAGCTGACCCCGGCAGTCGGTGGCTGGCTGGTCAGCTCGTTTGCCGAGGTGGTGCCCGAGCAGCCGGTGCTCCAGCTCGTTACCGGCGCCGGGCAGACGGGTGAGCTGCTAGCTAAGTCAGGCGTCGACAAGATCGCCTTCACCGGATCGGCCGGCACCGCCCGCAAGGTGATGGCAGCCTGCGCGCAGAACCTGACCCCGATCGTGGCCGAGTGCGGCGGCAAGGACGCCTTCATCGTCGGCGCCGACGCCGACCTCGACGCGGCGGCGGATGCGTGCGCGTGGGGCGCCCTGTCGAACGCGGGGCAGACCTGTGTCGGCGTGGAACGTGTCTACGTGGTGCAGGACGTGTATCACACGTTCCTGGAGAAGCTCACCGACAAGGTGACCCGCGTGCGTCCCGGCGAGGACAGGGAGGCCGACTACGGCCCCATGACGCTGCCATCGCAGGCCGAGGTCATCGAGCGGCACATCGCCGACGCGCTGGCCCGCGGCGGCCGTGCGGTGGTCGGCGGCATCTCCAGCATCCGACGGCCATACGTCGGGCCCGTCATCCTGACAGACGTGCCAGAGGAAAGCCGGGCCATCACCGAGGAGACCTTCGGGCCGGTCATCACGCTGACCAAGGTCACCAGCCTGGACGAGGGCGTGGAGCTTGCCAACGCCAGCCCGTACGGACTCGGCGGCACCGTGTTCGCCGGCAACAAGAAGGCGGCCATGCGTGCAGCGCGGTCGCTGCGCAGCGGGATGACCGCGATCAACTCGATCATCTCGTTCGCCGCCGTGCCCTCCCTGCCGTTCGGCGGCTCCGGCGAGTCAGGCTTCGGCCGGATCCACGGTGCCGACGGGCTGCGCGAGTTCGCCAGGCCCAAGGCGATCACCAGGCAGCGCATGAAGCCGCCGCTGAACCTGACCTCGTTCGGCCGGACCGACAAGGACATGAAGCGGCTGCTGACCGCCGCGACCGTGCTGCACGGCCGACGGTACGGCTAGGCACCGCCGCTAGGCGCTTGCCGCCAGAAACGGTTCGGCTGGCTCCATCGGCGCCAGCGGTGCCCGGCCTGCTATCAGGTCGGCGGCCCGCTCTGCGACGGCGATCACCGGCGCGTTCGTGTTGCCTCGCGGCACCGTCGGCATCACCGAGGCGTCGGCGACGCGCAGGCCAGTCACGCCGCGAACGCGCAGCTCCGGATCGACCACGCTGGTGAGCTTGCTCGCCGCCAGCCGCGAATCGCCGCCCATCGCGCACGTCCCGACGGGGTGGTAGATCGTGCCGAGGCTCCCGCGAATCCACTCCCGCAGGTCAGCGTCGGTGCGCACGTCCGGGCCGGGCGCTAGTTCGGCACCAAGGACCCTGCGTAGCGGCCGTGCGGACGCGAACTCGCGCGCCATCCCGACGGCCGTCACGAGCGGATCGAGGTCGGCTCCGTCCGACAGGTATCCGGGGTCGATGGCGGGCTTGTGCCGCGGGTCGGCGCTGCGCAGCCGAACGCGTCCTCTGCTGCCGACGGCAACCAGCGCGATCAGCAGCGACAGCGCGCGACTCGCCGGATCTGTCAGCCCGCCGTTCAGGTACGGGACCGGCAGCGCGTGCCACTGGATGTCGGGAGCGGGCAGACTGGGGTCAGTGCGGCTGAAGCCACCGGCCTCTGCGATGTTCGTCGTCATCGGGCCGGAGTGCGTCATCTGCCAGCGCGCGAGGCTGGTCGGTCCCGCCTTCTCCCACAGGGCGCGACTGCGAGGCGCGCTCCACATCGCGGTGACCACCGGATGGTCGGACAGGTTGCCGCCGACGCCGGGGCTGTCCACGAACACCGGGATGTTGTGTTCGTGCAGGTGGTCCGCCGGGCCGACGCCGGAAAGCATCAGTAGCTGGGGGCTGCCCACTGCGCCGCAGCAGACGACGACCTCGGACTGCGCGGCTGCCTCCTCCTCCACGCCACGCCGCAGGTAGCGGACGCCGGTCGCGCGGCCGCCTTCGATCACGACGGCGGTGGCGAGGGTGTCGGTCAGGATTGTCAGGTTCGGCCGATCCGCCACCGGGTGCAAGTACGCGTCAGCCGCCGACCAGCGCCGGCCGCCCTTCTGCGTGACCTGGTAGTAACCGACGCCGTCCTGGGTGGCGGCGTTGAAGTCGTCGTTGGCCGGCTGTCCGCAAGCCTTCGCCGCGGCCACGAACGCGCCGGTCAGCGCGCTCTTGAACTTGAGGTCTTGCACGCTCAGCGGACCCGAGCCGCCGTGGTAGGCAGATGCGCCCCGGCTGTTGCTCTCCGCTCGCAGGAAGTACGGCAGCACGTCGGCGTAACCCCAGCCCTCACAGCCGTACTCGTCACGCCAGGTGTCGTAGTCATACCGGCTACCGCGAATGTAGATCATCGCGTTGATGGATGAGGATCCGCCGAGGACGCGGCCGCGCGGCCAGTAAACCGACCGGCCGCCAGCCCGGTCCTGCGGGACGGTCTGGTAGTCCCAGTCGTAAGTGGTCTTGAACAGCAGGTTGATCGCAGCCGGGATGTGGATCTCCTCGGCGCTGTCCGGCGGTCCGGCCTCGAGCAGCAGCACGCGCGCGTCCGGGTTCTCACTCAGCCGCGATGCCAGCACGCAGCCCGCGCTGCCTGCGCCGACGATGATGTAGTCGTACACGGCTGTGATCCCCTAAATCCTCCCGTGTTGCCCGCCGGTTAGCATACCGATTTTTCTACCTTTTCGAGGGGAACGACCGTTCTACGGCGACTGCATCCGTACGCACAAGCGCGCTCCCGGCCGTCGGCCGGGAGCGCGCTTCCCCCCACCAGTGCGGCCCTCTCGGCTGCTCCGGCGGGCCCCCGAGTACCGCCGGGCTTAAGAAGGCCCGAGCCGTTACCGGCTCGCGTCAGGCCTTTCTGGCCTGGTCACAAGCTGTGACCCCTCGCCCCGTCTGTGTCGAGTGCGATCACAACTCAGTCACCCTTAGTAATCACACGGTCTCATACCGTGTACGCCCTGTGAATACCCCAGGTCAGGCGTGCTAACCGGATTTCTGGCTCCTCTAGGGTTAGCCACATGCCAAAAGACCGCGATAAGCCCGTAGTGCTGTCCCGCATCTACACGCGCACCGGCGACGACGGCAGCACGTCACTCGGCGACATGAGCCGGGCGCGCAAGACGGATCCACGGCTCGGCGCGTACGCGGCCACCGACGAGGCGAACTGTGCCATCGGAGTGGCGGTCACGATGGGCCAGCTTCCGCAGGACATGGTGGGGCTGCTCGGCAGGATCCAGAACGAGCTGTTCGACGTCGGGGCAGACTTGTGCAACCCGGTCACGCCGGATCCTGCCTACCAGCCGCTGCGGGTGGACG
>JASHTT010000018.1 GCA_030040415.1 Streptosporangiaceae bacterium
GCCAGGGCCGGGTGGCCGTGGTCGTAGCGGGACCGCCGGCGCCTTCGGCAGGCCGGGCGGAAGGCCATCGCGCGGCCGCGAGTCGAAGAAGCAGCGGCGCCAGGAGTTCGACAACATGCAGGCGCCGGCGATCGGCGGCGTGCAGATCCCGCGCGGCAACGGCCAGGTGATCAGGCTCTCCCGCGGCGCGTCGCTGAGCGATTTCGCCGACAAGATCGGCGTAAACCCAGCGTCGTTGGTGCAGGTGCTGTTCCACCTGGGCGAGATGGTCACCGCCACGCAGTCGGTGAACGACGAGACCTTGCAGCTGCTCGGCGCCGAGCTGAACTACAACGTCCAGGTCGTCTCGCCGGAGGAAGAGGACAGGGAGCTGCTCGAGGCGTTCGACATCGAGTTCGGCGAAGACGAGGGCGACGACGCCGACCTGGTGCCGCGGCCGCCGGTGGTGACCGTCATGGGCCACGTCGACCACGGCAAGACCAAGCTGCTCGACGCGATCAGGCACACGAACGTGGTCGCGCACGAAGCTGGCGGCATCACCCAGCACATCGGCGCCTACCAGGTCAATACGAAGGTAGACGGCCACGAGCGCAAGATCACCTTCATCGACACCCCTGGCCACGAGGCGTTCACGGCGATGCGTGCCCGCGGGGCCGAGACCACGGACCTCGTGGTGCTCGTCGTGGCTGCCGATGACGGCGTCAAGCCGCAGACCACGGAGGCTCTCAACCACGCGCAGGCCGCGGGAGTGCCGATCGTGGTTGCGGTCAACAAGATCGACAAGGAGGGCGCCGACCCGCAGCGGGTACGGGCACAGCTCACCGAGTACGGGCTGGTGGCCGAGGAGTTCGGCGGCCAGACCCTGTTCGTCGACGTGTCGGCGCGCGAAGGGACCGGCATCGAGCAGCTGCTCGAGGCGGTCATCCTGACCGCCGACGCCGAGCTCGACCTGCGCGCAAACCCCGCGCAGCAGGCGCAGGGCGTGGCGATCGAGGCGCACCTGGATAAGGGCCGCGGCCCGGTGGCCACGGTGCTGGTGCAGCGCGGCACGCTGCGGGTGGGCGATTCGATCGTCTGCGGCGAGGCGTACGGCCGGGTGCGCGCCATGCTGGACGAGAACGGTGACCAGGTTGCCGAGGCACCCCCGTCCCGCCCGGTTGAGGTTCTCGGACTGACCGGCGTCCCCGACGCAGGCGACAGCTTCATCGTGGTCGACGACGACCGCGTGGCCAGGCAGATCGCCGACCGGCGCGAAGCCAGGGAGCGGAACGCGATGTTCGCCCAGCGGCGGCCGCGGGTCACGCTCGAGGACCTGGAGTCCGCGCTCAAGTCGGGCGAGCGCCAGGAACTGCTGCTCATCATCAAGGGCGACGTGTCCGGCTCGGTCGAGGCGCTGGAAGATGCGCTGCTCCAGCTTGACGTCGGCGAGGAAGTTCAGTTGCGGGTCATCGGCCGCGGCGTTGGCGCGATCACCCAGACCGACGTCGACCTCGCGATCGCCTCCGATGCGGTGATCATCGGCTTCAACGTTCGGCCAGCCGGGCGGGCCGCGGAGCTTGCCCAGCGCGAGGGCGTCGACATCCGCTACTACTCGGTCATCTACCAGGCGATCGAGGAAGTCGAGGCGGCGCTGCGCGGCATGCTCAAGCCGATCTTCGAGGAGGCGCAGCTCGGCACCGCGGAGATCCGGGAGGTCTTCCGGGTGCCGCGGGTCGGCAACATCGCAGGCTGCATCGTCAGGTCCGGCACGATCACCCGCAACAGCAAGGCCAGGCTCGTCCGCGATGGCGTCGTGGTCTCCGAGAACCTCACCGTCGAGTCGCTGCGCAGGTTCAAGGACGATGCCACCGAGGTGCGGGAAGGCTTCGAGTGCGGCATCGGGATCGGCTACAACGACATCAACGTCGGCGACGTGATCGAGACGTATGAGCTGAGGGAGAAGCCGCGCACCTGAGCATGCAGGCGCGGCCTAAGGTGGCGGCGTGTATGTGGGCGCCCTGACCCTCGACGTGCTGCTCGGCGACGTGAGGTCGCTGAAGCAGAAGCGCTCGGTGGTCAGGCCGCTCATCGCCGAAGTGCACCGTAGGTTTCCGGGTGTGGCCGTCGGCGAGACGGGACACCTGGATCTGCACCGTCGTGCGGAGATCGGCATCGCGGTGGTCAGCTCGACTGCGGCGAACGCCGTGCAGGTGCTCGAGGCGTGCGAGCGCTTCGTCGCTGGCCGGCCGGAGATCGAGTTGCTCGCCGCGCGCCAGCGGCTGCTGACCGACGAGGGAGAGTGAGCCGATGAACCAGGCCAGGGCGCAACGGCTGGGAGACCGGATCGCCCAGATCGTCGCCGAGATGCTGGAACGGCGGATCAAGGACCCGCGCCTCGGCTTCGTCACGGTCACCGAGGCCCGGCTGAGCGGGGACCTGCGCGAGGCCACCGTGTTCTACACGGTCTACGGCTCAGACGACGAGGTAGCGGCCACCGCCGTGGCGCTGTCCAGTGCAGCCGGACTCATCAGGTCAGAGGTCGGCAAGCAAACTGGGCTCAAGCACACGCCGTCGATCAGCTTCGCCAGGGACACCGTGCCGGATAGCGCGCGGACCATCGAGGACCTGGTGGCCAGGGCAAGAGCCGCCGACGCGGAGGTTGCGGAGGCGCGGGCGGGCGCCGTCCCGGCCGGGGACCCGGACCCCTACCGGCCAGACCGCAGTGCCGACGGCGACGATGACGACGAGTCCTGACTGGGCTGGCGCCGTCAAGATGCTGGACGGCGCCGACCAGGTTTGCCTGGCCTGCCACGTCCGGCCTGACGCCGACGCGCTCGGCTCTATGCTCGCGCTGGCCCAGGCTCTCGCCACCCGGTCAGCAGTGGTGCTCGCCTCGTTCGGGGACGAGCCCTTCGAGGTGCCGGCTGTGCTGCGCTTCCTGCCGGGCGCCGGCCTGCTGACCCCGCCCGCCGAGTATCCGGCGCAGCCCGAGGTGATGGTGAGCCTCGATGCTTCCAGCATCGACAGGCTCGGCCGGCTGGCAGCCAACGCCACTGCAGCCGGCCAGCTGATCGTGCTCGACCATCACGCCTCGAACGCCGGCTTCGGTGCGCTCAACCTTGTCGACCCGCGCGCCGCCGCGACCGCGGTACTCGCCCGTGAGTTGATCCGCCGCCTGGACATCCCGCTGAGCCAGGACATCGCGCTGTGCCTGTACGCGGGCCTGGTGGCCGACACCGGCTCGTTCAGGTTCTCGTCCAGCACTCCGCAGGTGCACCAGCTCGCCGCCGAGCTCCTGTCGACCGGCATCGACCCCGGCGTGGTTTCTCGTGAGCTGTACGACCGCGCGCCCTTCGCCTACCTCGGCATGCTCGCCGCCGCCCTGCGCCGCGCCGCGCTGGACCGCGGCGCCGCGAACGGCCGAGGTCTGGTCTGGACGACGGTCACGCGCGCCGACCGCGCGCCCGCCTGCCTGACCATGGACGCGGCCGAGTCCGTCATCGACCAGCTAAGGCGCACCGACGAGGCCGAGGTAGCCATCGTGCTGAAGGAAGCCGACGACGGGACGTGGCAAGCATCGGTGCGGTCGAAAGAGCTAGCGGACGTGAGTACCCCCTGTGCCGCGCTAGGCGGTGGTGGCCACGTCCGGGCGGCCGGGTTCGCGTTCTCCGGCAGCCCGGATGCGGCCATTACCGCTTTCAAGCGGGAACTGGACCGGCCAGCATGACGACCGAAAGCGGCCTGCTGATCGTGGACAAGCCACCAGGCTGGACCAGCCACGACGTAGTAGCCAGGATCCGCAAGCTGGCCGGCACCAAGCGCGTCGGCCACGCCGGCACCCTCGACCCGATGGCGACCGGCGTGCTGGTCATCGGCGTGGAAAAGGCAACGAGACTGCTTGGCTACCTCACGCTGGCTGAGAAGGAGTACACCGGCACGATCCGACTCGGCCAGACAACAGATACCGATGACGCCGATGGAGCACTGGTAAGCCGCGTTCCCGCCAATAATGTGATGAAAACCGAACTGCTCCGCGCCGTGGCAGGCCTGACTGGGGAGGTTGAGCAGGTCCCGCCCGGCGTCAGCGCGATCAAGGTCGGTGGCAGCCGCGCCTACCGGCTCACCCGCGACGGCCGTCCGCCGCAGCTCGCCGCGCGGCGGGTCACCGTGCGCGAGTTCGACGTTGGCGATCTGCGCCCGGCCGGCGAGGTCCTCGACGTGGACGTCCGGGTGGTGTGCTCGAGCGGTACCTACATCCGGGCGCTGGCGCGCGATCTCGGCGCCGAACTCGGCGTGGGCGGGCACCTGACCGCGCTGCGCCGGACCCGGTCGGGCCCGTACCTGATCAGCCAGGCTGCGAGCCTCGACGAGCTGGCTCAGCGGCTGGAACCGGTGCCGCTGGCGCAGGCGGCAGGTGCCGCGTTCGCCCGCCGGGAGCTGACCGCCGAGCAGGCTAGGGCGGTCGGGCACGGCGCGCGGCTGCCGGCCACCGGGACCGGGGCGCAGCCCGTCGCCGCCTTCGGGCCGGACGGGTCCTTGGTCGCGCTGCTGGCCGACGTCGACGGCCAGGCGCGGTCGCTGGCGGTGTTCGAGCCCGGCTCGGGTGCGGTAACGGCCGCCGGTCACGACGCGCCGGCCGCCGGGTCCTGACGTGCCGGCCCGCTGGTCGGCGTGGCAGGCTTGGAGCACTTGGCCGATTAATCAGGGGAGACCCGACATGCAGCGCTGGCACGGCCCGCTCGACGTGCCGGATGACTGGGGCCTGTCGGTTGTCACGATCGGCGAGTTCGACGGCGTGCACCGCGGCCACCAGTGGATCGTCGAGCACGCGCGACACGCCTCGGCCCAGCTGGGCTTGCCGGTGGTCGTGGTCACGTTCGATCCGCATCCGGACGAGGTGCTCAGGCCAGGCTCGCATCCGCCGCTGCTGTGCACCGCGAGGCGGCGATCTCTGCTGCTCGCCGACCTCGGCGTCGATGCGGTCTGCGTCATCGAGTTCACGCTCGAGTTCTCCCGGCTCGGCCCTGACGAGTTCGTCCACTCGGTGCTCGTCGACCGGCTGCACGCGGCACGGGTGGTGGTGGGCGAGGATTCCAGGTTCGGCCACAAGGCCGCCGGTGACGTGGCGCTGCTCGCCGAACTGGGGGAGAAGTACGAGTTCACCGCCGAGGGCGTGCCGCTGCTCGCCGAGAACGGCGTGACGATCTCGTCCAGCGGAATCCGCGCGAAGCTAGCGGCCGGCAACGTCGCCGCCGCGCAGCACGACCTCGGCAGGCCGCACCGGGTGGAGGGTGTCGTGGTCCGCGGCCACCAGCGCGGCCGTGCACTCGGTTTCCCGACCGCGAACCTGGAGACCCTGCCGCATACCGCGATCCCAGCGGACGGCATCTACGCCGGCTGGCTGGTCCGGCTCGACGTCGATGGTGCCGAACTGCAGCGCTGGCCCGCTGCGATCTCGGTGGGCACGAACCCGACCTTTGATGAGGTAGACCGGACCGTCGAGGCCTATGCGCTGGACCGGGATGATCTTGACCTGTACGGGGACCACGTCGGCGTCGACTTCACTGCGCGGCTGCGGGAAACACTGAAGTTCGGCTCCGTGGACGAGCTGGTCGCGCAGATGCGGGTCGATGTCGGCGACGCCAGGCGGCTGCTGACGGCCGGCTGAACCGGCCGCCGGGTCGCGGCCTACCAGGCGAATAGGTTGTCGCTGGCAGACGGATTCGAGGGCAGCAGCCAGGCTAGCCGGATGGAAGTGACCTGGCCGCCAACGATTCTGAGCTGCTTGCCGCCGCACTGGGTTAGCGCCTCGCCGCCGTTCGCGCTGACCCACAGCAAGCCGCAGTAATACGCGCTCGCCAGCGCGCTTGCCGGCCCAATCGGGATCTTCCTGAGCAGCTTCCCGGATTTCGCGGAGTACTCAACCAGAAGCTCGCTGCCCAAGGGTTGTCCGTCACTGCTCTGCCGGCTGAAGACCGTGTTCAGCCACATGTTGCCGTCTTCCGTGAAGTCGCCCGGGTAGCCGTTCGATGGGTAGCGGCGGGAATCGGCCAGCAGCGAGGAACCCGGGCGGAACGCCGTGCTGGTGTCGACCAGGCGATCCTGGCCGTCCTCGACGCCGGCCACCGACACCACCAGCTCGTCTCCGCTGCCGAGGAACTGCTCGGCCGCGTATCCGTTGGCGGCGACCGGCCAGCTGCCGATGACCGTGCCGGCCTGCAAGTTGTAGACCACCAGGCTGCCGCCGGTCCCGCTCGGGCCGGGGGCGTAAACGGACAGCCGGGTGCACGGCGCGTTGACCGTCAGCTCTTCTTGCTGCGTGCCCGCGGGCATCGACAGCCCCGGCAAGACCGCCCGGAGCCGGCCCGGCTTGCCGGATGCGCCGATCCGGATCTCGGCGAAGCTGACTGTCCCGTTGCTGTCCTGCTGCGCCAGCACGAACGCCCGGTCGTCGGGCGCGACTGCGGCGTTCGCGAAGCTGGTGCCCTGCCCGATCGGCTGCAGCACGGTGACCACCTTGCCCGTCGCGGCGTCCTTCAGCTCGGCGGGCGTGGCAGGCGTGTCCCCCTGGTTGACGAAGGTCGCCGAGCTGTTGACGAACACGTACGGCTGGCCCGGTGGCGCCGGGTACTTCGCCGCGGCCGTCTGCCCGCCTGGCGGCACGGGACCCGCGGGCTTTCCGCCCTTCACCAGGCCACCGGCTACCAGCAGGCCGGCCACCAGGCCGACCACGGCGAGCGCCGAACCGGCCGCGGCGCCGATCCGGGCAGTCCTGCGCCTGATCCGGCCGCGGAGTGCGGCAATGTCCGGGGCCGCAATGGCGCGCAGCGGCGCTGTCCATTCGTCGAACCGGTCGCGGAGTTCCTTATCTTGCATTACGTCACCGCCTCGGGCCGGCTGACGTCCTGCGCGGACGAACCCCCGCCGGCAAGTTGCTGCTCAAGGTGCCTCCGGGCGATGCCCAGCCGGGTCTTCACGGTGCCGACCGGCAACCGGCACTCCGCCGCGATCGTGTCGACCGACAGGTCGGTGATGTAGTGCAGCACGACGACCTCGCGCTCGTGCACCGGCAGGCTGGCGAGCGCAGCGCCGAGCGGCGTGTACTTCAGGTCGTCGGAGGGCTCGCTGCCCGTCGGCTGGCGCTGCGCGGCCAGCCGCACCGCCGCGGCCAGGTTGCGCCGCAGCCGCCGGGCCGAGTCGATGGCGATCCGCACCGCGACCCTGCGAACCCAGGCTTCCGGCAAGTCGTAACCACGCAACCGCGACCAGCGCGCGAGCGCGCGGGAGTAGGCCTCCTGCGCGACGTCCTCGGCTTCTTGCAGGCTGCCGGTGAGGCCCGCGAGCATGGCTACCGTGCGGCCGTAGCTGGCCTGGTAGAAGTCGTCGAAGTCGCCGCTGTCGCGCAACGCTGTCTCCGGTACGGCTGTGAGGGTCACACAGTTACACGCCGGGGACGCATGCCGGGATTGCGAAAATGGTAACGATAAGGTAACGGGGGCGACGGGCGCGCTGGCAGGGGTCGCCCCGGCCGGAGCCCGGATCCCCGCAGGCCGGCAGGCGCCTGGCGGGCAGGATGTCCGGGCAGCCGGGTCGTCGTGGTAGCGTGTTGGCAGGGCCTGATCATCTGGCCTGGTTAGCTGCGCCCTCAGGCGGCTGATCATTCGGGGGGAGAGCGGCCTGCTCACCCCACCACATCCCGGGCCGAGTCCGGGTTGTCCGCATACAACATGACAGGGAGCAACGTGCCGCTCGACACCACGGTAAAGAAGGAGATCATAGCCGGGCACGCGACCAATGAGGGTGACACCGGTTCGCCGGAGGTCCAGGTCGCGCTGCTGACCAGGCGGATCGCCGATCTCACTGAGCATCTGAAGGTGCACAAGCACGACCACCACAGCCGCCGGGGCCTGCTGCTGCTCGTGGGCCGCCGTCGCCGGCTGCTGCAGTACCTGGCCCGCACGGACATCAACAGGTACCGCGCGCTCATCGAGAAGCTCGGCCTGCGGCGGTAGTCCGCGGGGCAGGCTTCCGGCGTGCACAGACAACTACATAGCGAAGACAACAGCTACACAGCGAAGACAACATGTGTCCCGCGGCGCCGGCCAGGAGCGCTGACAGCGCCTTTTGGGCCGGTCCTCGGTAGTGGTTCTCGGGTCATGCATGCCGCCCGGCCGGGATTGCCCGGCGGTGGCCGACGGGCCGAGGGCTTCGATCGAAGACCGGCCGGCAGCCGGACCCGGGCGGCATGGCAGTGCCACGGCTGGCGCTAACCGGTGCCAGCCTCCTGCCCGGCCGAACCCCGGCGCTCCAACAAAGCGGTAGGCGCGGGACCCCCAATCGAGGAGGTCACCCGTGGAGGGTGTCTTTACCGCCGAGGTCACGATCGACAACGGCGCATTCGGGCTACGCACGCTCAGGTTCGAGACCGGCAAGCTGGCCAAGCTCGCAGGCGGCTCAGCCGTCGTCTACCTCGACGACGAGACCATGGTGCTGTCGACCACGACGGCGTCCAAGAGTCCGCGCGAGGGCTTCGACTTTTTCCCGCTCACCGTGGACGTGGAAGAGCGGATGTACGCGGCGGGCCGGATTCCCGGCTCGTTCTTCCGTCGCGAAGGCCGGCCGTCCGAGGACGCGATCCTGACTTGCCGGCTCATCGACAGGCCACTGCGGCCGTCATTCGTCAAGGGCCTGCGCAACGAGGTCCAGGTCGTCGAGACCGTGCTCGCGTTGCACCCTGATCATCTCTACGACGTGGTAGCGATCAACGCGGCCTCGATGTCGACGCAACTGGCCGGATTGCCGTTCTCCGGTCCGATCGGCGGCGTCAGGGTCGCGCTGATCAAGGGTCAGTGGGTCGGCTTCCCCAGCTACTCGCAGCTGGAGGACGCCACCTTCGACATGGTGGTCGCCGGCCGGATGCTGGAGGACGGCGACGTCGCGATCATGATGGTCGAGGCGGAGTCCACGCCGAGCACGCTCGCCCTCATCGGCGATGCCGGCACCGGGGCCGTGGCGCCGACCGAGGAGATCGTGGCACAGGGACTGGAGGCCGCCAAGCCGTTCATCAAGGCGCTCTGCGAGGGGCAGCTAGAGATCGCGCGCAACGCGGCCAAGGAAACGGCCGAGTTCCCGGTGTTCATCGACTACGGCCAGGACGTGTTCGTCGCGCTGGAGGCCGAGGTAGGGGCCGACCTCGCGCAGGCGCTCACGATCGCGGGCAAGAGCGAGCGCGGCGCGGAGACCGACCGGATCAAGGCGCTGGCCACCGAGAAGCTTTCCGCCCAGTTCGAGGGCCGGGAGAAGGAGATCGGCGAGGCGTTCAGGGCGCTGAACAAGAAGCTGGTCAGGCAGCGGATCATCCGCGACGGGCTGCGCATCGACGGCCGGGGCCTGCAGGACATCAGGCAGCTGTCGGCCGAGGCGGGCGTGCTGCCGCGAGTGCACGGCTCGGCGCTGTTCGAGCGCGGCGAGACGCAGGTGCTGGGCGTGACGACGCTGAACATGCTCCGGATGGAGCAGATGATCGACACGCTGAACCCGGAGAAGACCAAGCGGTACATGCACAACTACAACATGCCGCCGTACTCGACTGGTGAGACCGGCCGGGTTGGCTCGCCCAAGCGGCGCGAGATCGGCCACGGCGCGCTCGCCGAGCGCGCGCTGGTGCCCGTGCTGCCGAGCCGCGAGGAGTTCCCGTACGCGATCAGGCAGGTGTCCGAGGCCATCGGGTCGAACGGCTCCACGTCGATGGGCTCGGTCTGCGCCTCGACGATGTCGCTGCTGGACGCCGGCGTCCCGCTCAAGGACATGGTCGCTGGGATCGCCATGGGCCTCATCCACGAGGGCGGCGAGTACGTGACGCTGACCGACATCCTCGGCGCCGAGGACGCTTTCGGTGACATGGACTTCAAGGTCGCTGGCACCAAGGACGTCATCACCGCGCTGCAGCTCGACACCAAGCTCGACGGCATCCCCGCGAACGTGCTCGGCGCGGCGCTCCGGCAGGCGCGCGGCGCGCGGCTGACCATTCTCGACGTGATGCGCGAGGCGATCGACTCGCCGAACGAGATGAGCGAGCTGGCGCCGCGGATCATCACGGTCAAGGTGCCGGTCGACAAGATCGGAGAGGTCATCGGGCCCAAGGGCAAGATGATCAACTCGATCCAGGAGGACACCGGCGCCGACATCACGATCGAGGACGACGGCACCATCTACATCGGCGCGACGGACGGCGCTTCCGCCGAGGCTGCCCGCACGGCCATCAACGCCATCGCCAACCCGCACATCCCCGAGGTGGGCGAGCGCTTCCTCGGCACCGTGGTGAAGACCACCACGTTCGGCGCGTTCGTGTCGCTGCTGCCGGGCAAGGACGGCCTGCTGCACATCACGCAGATCCGCAAGCTGCACGGTGGCGCCCGGATCGAGAACGTGGACGACGTACTCAAGGTCGGCGACAAGATCCAGGTCGAGATCCGTGAGGTCGATGACCGCGGGAAGCTGTCGCTCGTGCCCGTTGAGGTCGTGGAACGGGAAGCCGCCGGCGAGGACCTGGGCGGGCACGACGAGCCGCGGTCGCGCGACCGCGACGACCGGGGTGGCTCGCGTGATCGTGACCGGGGTGATCGTGACCGTGGTGACCGCGGGGACCGGGGCGACCACTACCGCAGCAGGCAGCGCAGCCGCGGCGGATCCGGCTCCGGGTCCGCGAACTCATGACGGCTGGGACACGGCGCCTCGCGGGCAACGACGGTACGGTCTCGCGCAGCGTCCTGCCCGGCGGCCTGCGGGTCATCACGGAGTCGCTGCCGTCGGTGCGTTCAGCGGCGTTCGGCATCTGGGCTGGCGTGGGCTCGCGGGACGAGGACCCGGAGCACGCTGGTGCCACCCACTACCTTGAGCACCTGCTGTTCAAGGGCACCCGCCGGCGGACCGCACTGGAGATCTCCGCCGCCATCGACGGCGTCGGCGGCGAGCTGAACGCGTTCACCGCCAAGGAGTACACCTGCTACTACGCACGGGTGCTCGACGCCGACCTGCCGCTCGCCATCGACGTGCTGTCGGACATGGTGACCAGCTCGCTCATCGAGCCGCGGGACGTCGATGCGGAGCGCGGGGTGGTGCT
>JASHTT010000165.1 GCA_030040415.1 Streptosporangiaceae bacterium
CGGCCAGCGCGATCATCGTGGGTCTGGTCGGCGCGATCCTCGCGGTCCTCACCGTTGCCGGGGTGTTCGGCGGGCACTTGGCCGCTCCGGCCGGCGCGAGCTGAGCCGCTCGCTCCTTGCGCAGGACAGCGAGCGCCAGGTAAGCCTGCACCCAGGTGATCTTGAATTCACCGCGGCGCTGAACGACCATACGGACTCAGCTAACCGGGCGGTAACCGCCCACAGTGAGGCAGTGCCGGATTTCCCTGCCTGGGTTAGCGGTGGCGCGTAGGACGCTGCATGCACGGCTCTGGCGCCAAAGAGGCAGGCCATGGCCGTGTGCACGCAAAAAGGTCCGAAAGTACTTGCGACATGACGCGACCGCGGCATATCTTTTCGATGTATCGAGGCGATACATCGGTATGACATGACGGCGCGATATGACTGCCGTGCAGCCATCAGCCGCTGGAGGATAGAGATCTCGTGGAGACATCCAAGGACCACATCAAGCCAGCCGCCGGCAGGCTGGGCGTTCTGACAGTAGGGCTCGGCGCCGTGGCGTCGACAGTTGTCGCCGGCGTCGAGCTGATCAGGCGCGGCCTCGCTGAGCCCATCGGTTCGCTCACTCAGATGGGCACCATCCGCCTCGGCAAACGGACCGATGGCCGGGTACCGCTCATTCG
The DNA here is from genome assembly GCA_030040415.1 of Streptosporangiaceae bacterium. Lineage (GTDB taxonomy): Bacteria > Actinomycetota > Actinomycetes > Streptosporangiales > Streptosporangiaceae > JAJYUU01. Next base: position 663 of record JASHTT010000165.1, read on the forward strand.
TGACTTCGTCCCGCTGGCCGGCATTGACCAGCTGGTATTCGGTGCCTGGGACCCGATCTCGGACACGGCCTACGAAGCCGCGCTGAAATGCGGCGTGCTCGACCGGCACGCCCACGTCGAACCGATCGCCTCCGAACTCAAGGAGATCGAGCCGATGCCGGCCGTTTTCGACCGGAGCTACGTGCGGCGACTTGACGGCCTCAATGTCAAGCCGAAGGCAAGCAAGCGAGACCTGGCCGAGGCTCTCCGCGAGGACATCCGCCACTTCAAGGAGGCGCACTCCTGCGACCGGATGGTAGTGATCTGGTGCGCGTCCACCGAGATTTTTCTCGAGCCCGGCCCGGCTCACCAGGACCTGCAGGCGCTGGAAGCCGCGATTGACGCGAACGACGAGAGCGTCCCGCCCTCGATGCTGTATGCGTACGCGGCCCTCAAGGAGGGCGTTCCCTTCATCAACGGAGCGCCTAATCTCACCGTCGACGTGCCAGCGATGGTGGAGCTCGCCCGCACCACCGGCGTGCCCATTGCCGGCAAGGACTTCAAGTCAGGGCAAACTCTGTTGAAGACGGTACTGGCGCCGATGCTGAAGGCCCGAATGCTGGGGCTCCAGGGCTGGTACTCAACCAACATCCTCGGTAACCGCGACGGCGAGGTTCTGGACGACCCCGACAGCTTCCGCACCAAGGAGCAGACCAAGCTCGGCGTGCTCGACCACATCTTGCAGCCGAGCCTCTATCCGCAGCTCTACGGCGACGTCCACCACAAGGTGCGCATCAACTACTACCCGCCCCGCGGCGACAGCAAGGAGGGCTGGGACAACATCGACATCTTCGGCTGGCTTGGCTATCCGATGCAGATTAAGGTCGACTTCCTGTGCCGCGACTCGATCCTGGCGGCGCCTCTGGTACTTGACCTGGTGCTCTTCACTGACCTGGCGCAACGAGCGGGGCTCAAGGGCGTGCAAGAGTGGCTGTCGTTTTACTTCAAAAGCCCGCAGCACGCCCCCGGCCTCTATCCCGAGCACGACCTGTTCATCCAGCAGACGAAGCTGAAGAACACACTTCGATGGCTGATGGGCGAGGAGCAGATCACCCACCTGGGAATGGAGTATTACCAGGACTGAGATCGCCGGAGTCGGAAGTAAGGACTTGCCCGATCAGTTAGGCTCGGCCGCTCGGCGCCCGTTGTAGAGGCGGGTGGCCCAGAGGTAAGCGGCGACGCAGATGCAGAGGCTCCAGGCGATGGAGGAGATGGCGTGGTCTCCGATCGCCGTGCCGCTGAGCAAACCGCGTACGGTGTCGGCCACAGGAGTGAAGGGCTGGTATTCGGCGAACTGACGCAGGCCGGCCGGCATCGTGGTGGTGGGAACGAAACCGCTGCCGAGAAAGGTCAGCAGGAGCAGGAACATCGGCGTGTTGCTGGCTGTCTCGACGCTCTTGGCAGCCAGGCCCAGCGCAACGGCCAGCCAGATCAGCGCGAAGGCGAACAAGGCCAGCACGCCGATCGCCGCTAGCCATCCCGCTGCTCCTGCGGTGGTGCGGTACCCGAGACCGAAGGCAACCCCGATCAGCAGGGCAAGGCCGGCCAGGGTCTGAATCAGGCTGCCGAACACGTGGCCGGTGAGGACGGAGGCACGTGCGATTGCCATGGTCCGGAACCTGTCGATGATGCCCCCTGTCATGTCCATCGCGACCATGATCGAGGTGCCCTGAACGGCTGAGGCGATGGCGATCAGCAGGACACCGGGCACGACGTAGTCGAGGTAAGCGGTGCGGCCCTCATGGGGACCGAAGCCGGCGCCCAGCTGGCCACCGAAGACGTACACGAACAGCAGCAAGAGCACGATGGGTATGCCGACGAGCATCAAGGTCATGGACGGGTAGCGGAGCTGGTGCTTGAGGTTGCGGTGCAGCATTGTCCGCGAGTCTTTGACCGTGTAAGCGAGAGTGGTCATCCCTGCTGCGCTCCCTGTGGTGTCAGGTTCTCCTCGGCCTGGCCAGAGAGGTGGCTACCGGTCACGGCCAGGAAGACGTCGTCGAGGTCCGGGGTATGGATCGACAGCCGCTCGACGTCTATGCGGGCCTCGTGCAGCTCATCGAGCAGTTCGCGGAGAGAGTCCACGGTCCCGCGAGCAGGGACCTGCAGGACGAGCTGATCCAGGTCGGGTACGGCTGCCGGCAGGAGCTCGGCTGCCGAGCGCAGCATGCAGGGACCAGCGAAATGGAGCTGGATGTGGCCGCCGGGAATGCGGCCCTTCAGCTCGGCTGGGGTTCCTTCTGCCACGATCCGCCCCTGGTCGAGCACCACGATACGGTCTGCCAGCTGGTCTGCCTCGTCGAGGTACTGCGTGGTCAGGAGAATCGTGACCCCGGCCGCGGCGAGCTCACGGATGATCTGCCACATGGTGCGGCGGCTGCGCGGGTCCAAGCCGGTGGTGGGCTCGTCGAGGAAGATTACCTGGGGCTCGCCGACCAGCGTCATCGCCAGATCCAGCCGTCGTCGCATTCCTCCCGAGTAGACAGACAGCAGCTTGCCCGCGGCGTCGCTGAGGTCGAACTGCTCAAGCAGCCCTGTCACCCGGCGTCGCCCGGCGTCGCGTCCGAGATGGCGGAGGTCAGCCATCAGCTGCAGGTTCTCGGCCCCCGTGAGCAGGTTGTCCACCGCCGAGAACTGGCCGGTGACCCCGATGACGGCCCGCACGCCGTCAGGGTTGGTGACCACGTCGTGACCGGCTATCCGCATGGAACCGGAGTCGGCCGGGATCAAGGTCGACAGGATGCGGACCATCGTTGTCTTGCCGGCCCCGTTCGGGCCCAGGAGCGCCAGGATCTTGCCCTGCTCTGCCGTCAGGCTCACGTTGTCGAGCACGAGGTGATCGCCGAACGACTTGCGCACCTGACGGGCCACAATTCCCGGCTCGCTGGTTCGCGTCATCATCGTGCCCTGCCTTCGCGACGGAGCATCTCGGCTCCCGGCAGCTTGCCCGCCGAGCGAAGCGCCTCTCGCCGTTCCTTCCACTCCTGCTCGAGAACCGGCAGTCGGTCCACCAAGAATTCCGAGAACGCGGCCCACTCCAGCAGCACCGCCCGGCGTTCGAGCGGGGCATCGGCCAGGAGACGAAGACCCTCTTGGGCCAGATCGCCCTGCTCCTGGTACTCGGTGACGTCGAAGCCAGTAGCCCGCTGCGACGACATGTCGATGTACACCCGGTCCATCCGCTCGCCCGCAGCCCGGGACCGCCGGATGAGCCCGAGACTCTCCAGCGTGTTGACCGCCCCGGCAATGGCACTCCGGCTCGCCAGCAGGGCATCGGCCAGTTCGCTGATGCTCTGTTCACGGGGGTCGCAGACCGCGAGGTAACCCATCAGCCGTCCCACCATCGGGGCCATCCCGTACCTGCGGGCATAAAAACGCCCCGCATGGTCGGCAAACGTGATCTCACCGTCGCTAGGCATGCTGCGAGCGTATACAGACTCCTGAGATAACACAAATTTGTGTTATCTCAGGAGTGACAGAGTTCTGAGCTAGCCGGACGGTGGCGCTGACAATCGCTGCGAGCCGTCACGCAGCACGGGCAACGTATGGTGATTATCCGGACTTTAGCCAGCCCGAAGAGTTGGCCCGCTAGTTCCGCTGGGAAATGCTATGGACAGTCATCGGTTCCGCGGCCGCGATGACGCGGAACTCGCGTACCGCGAGGCCGGGTCCGGGCGACCGCTGATCCTGCTGCACGGTTTCACAAGCGTCGGTGCGCACGTGCTGGAGCACGGCCCGGGCCGTGGGTTCGCCGAGCGGGGGTACCGCGTCATCGTTCCGGACCTCCGCGGCCACGGGGACAGCGCGAAACCGCAGGACCTTGCCGCCTGTCCGCCCGACGTACTCGCCAGCGACGCACTCGTGCTCGTAGAGCATCTCAAGCTCGGCACCGGAGACTACGACCTTGGAGGCTACTCACTCGGTGCGCGGATCGTCGTGCGGATGCTTGTGCGGGGCGCGCATCCAGGCCGCGCGATCGTGGCCGGGCAGGGACTCGCGAAGGTGAGCGGCCCGCAGGGCGGCAGTCAGAGCGAGCGCGTCCTCCGTGCGCTCGCCGAGGGGCTAGCGATCCAGCCCGAGTCGGCCGACGCGCCGATGGCGAACTGGATCTCAA
>JASHTT010000166.1 GCA_030040415.1 Streptosporangiaceae bacterium
GCGGACACCGGCCAGTCGGCGGACACCGGCCTGCTGGCGGACACCTGCCAGCCGGAGCAGAACCCCTGGCTGGTCGGCATGTCGCTGTGGGATGCCCTCTACGGGATCGTCTTCATCGCGGTAGTGACCATGGTCGCCACCGGCCTGACCGGCTGGCGCCGTGACCTTGCCCTAGCGGCGCTCGCCCTGATGGTGCCCTGGCACGTGCTGGTCGGCAGGCCGATTGCCGCCGCGGGCGAGCGCGCGCTGTCCGTCCGGAGCGTCGGCTACCTGACGGGGCTCCTCGTGCTGTTCGGGCTAGCGGCCAGCCAGGACCCCAACGTGTGGGCCCTTGCCATCGCGGCCTGCCCGGAGTGCTTCAACGTGCTGAAGGTGCGGGCCGCGATCTGGCCCGCCAGCGCGTTCAACCTGGTCGGCGCGGCGTGCGTTATCTACTGGGACCGCAGTCCCGCCGGGATCGCGGCCGCCGTCGCGATAGCCGCTTTCGGCATCTCGTTCTCGAAGGTGTACAGCGGCTACGTGCTCGGGATCATCGAGCAGAGCGAGCGGCAGGCATCGCTGATCAGCCAGCTTGAGACGACGCGTGCGGAACTGGCCAGAGTAAGCCACGAGGCGGGCGCGATGGCCGAGCGGCAGCGGCTGGCGGCCGAGATCCACGACACGCTCACGCAGGGCTTCTCCAGCATCCTCATGCTGGTGCAGGCCGCCCACGCCCAGCTGGAGGCTTCGCCGTCGACGGCTCGCGAGCAGCTGGAGCTTGCCGCGCAGACGGCGCGCGACAACCTCGGCGAGGCCCGCACGCTCGTCGGCGGCCTGGCTCCGCCGCTGCTGCAGCCGGGCACGCTGGAAGATGCCCTGCGCCGCATCACCGACAGGGCGGGCGCCGAGCTTGGCGTCGCCGCCAGCTTCGAGGCATGCGGTCAGCGGCGGAGGCTCCCGGCCGCGACCGAGGTCGTGCTGCTGCGTACCGGTCAGGAGGCGCTCGCCAACGTGCGCAAGCACGCGTCGGCGGGGAGCGTGGACGTACGTCTCAGCTACGCGGAAGGGAACGTGCGCCTTGAGGTAGCCGACGACGGTATCGGGTTCGATCCGGTGCTGGTGGACGGCGGCTACGGGTTGCGCGGCCTGCGCGGCCGGGTGGACGAGGCTGGCGGCACGGTGACCGTGCGGAGCGCTCCCGCGCAGGGCACGTCGGTCCTGGTCGAGGTGCCGGCGTGACCAACTCCCGGCCGGTCACGCGGGATGTGCTGACGGTGCTGATAGCCGACGACCACCCGGTGGTCCGCACCGGTCTGCGCGGCATGCTGGCCGCCGAGGCGGGCATCAGCGTCGTCGCCGAGGCCGCGTCCGGTCTGGAGGCCATCGCGATGGCGCGCCGGCACGAGCCCGATGTGGTGCTCATGGACCTGCGAATGCCGGACGGCGACGGGGTGGAGGCGACGGCCGGCATCCTGGCCGCGGTGCCGGCGGCGCGCGTTGTGGTGCTGACGACCTACGAGAGCGACGCCGACATCGTCCGGGCGGTCGAGGCCGGCGCGACCGGATACCTGCTGAAGGACGTCCCGCCGGCCGAGCTAGTCCGGGCCATCAGGGCCGCGGCGCTGGGCGAGACAGTACTCGGACCCGGCGTGGCTGGCCGTCTCGTCTCGCACCTGCAGCGGCCGTCGGAGCCGCTGTCGCCGCGGGAGAGCGAGATACTCGCGCACGTGGCCCAAGGGTTGACGAACGCTGAAATCGGCCGCGGGCTGCACATCAGCGAGGCCACGGTGAAGACGCACCTGATGCGGGCGTTCGGCAAGCTCGGCGTCTCGGACCGCACCGCGGCCGTGACCAGGGCGATCGAACTCGGCATGCTGCCCTCGCCGCGGTAGGCGGCCCGAGGCCGGCGCTGGGCCATGCGCCGCTACGGTTGACGCATGCCAATGCACGTGCTGGGAAAGACCGGAGTGCGCGTCAGCCCGTTCTGCCTGGGCGCGATGATGTTCGGGTCGTGGGGTAACACCGACCGCAGCGAGTGCGTCCGCATCATCCACCGGGCACTCGATGCCGGCATCAACTTCGTCGACACCGCGGACATGTACTCGGCGGGGGAGTCGGAGGAGATCGTAGGCACGGCGCTGGCCGGCGGTCGACGCGACGGAATCGTGCTCGCCACGAAGGTGCATAACCCGATGGGGTCCGATCCGAACGAGCGGGGAAACTCCCGGCGCTGGATCATCCGTGAGTGCGAGAACAGCCTGCGCCGCCTCGGCACGGACTACATCGACCTGTACCAGATCCACCGGCCAGATCCCGACACCGACATCGACGAGACGCTCGGCGCCCTGTCGGACCTGATCAGGGCCGGGAAGATCGGCTACGCCGGAAGCTCGACGTTCCCGGCAGCGCAGATCGTCGAGGCGCAATGGGTGGCGCAACGTCGTGGCCGCGAGCGGTTCGTGTGCGAGCAGCCGCCGTACTCGATCCTGGTGCGCGGGATCGAGGCCGAGGTGCTGCCTGCCTGCCAGCGTTACGAGATGGGCGTGATCAGCTGGGGCCCGCTGGCCAGCGGCTGGCTGTCCGGCCGTTACCGCAAGGGCGCCGAGCTGCCGGAGAGCCAGCGGTCTAGCCGGCTACCGGTGCGTTTCGACATGAGCCTGCCCGGCAACCAGCTGAAGCTCGAGGCCGCCGACAAGCTGGCAGGGCTCGCCGCCGAAGCTGGCATGTCGCTCATTCACCTGGCGATCGGCTTCGTCCTCAGTCATCCGGCGATCTCGTCGGTGATTCTCGGGCCGCGCACGATGGAGCACCTGGAGAGCCAGCTGGGCGCTCCGCAGGGCGGCCTTTCCGCCGACCTGCTCGACCGGATCGACGAGATCGTGCCGCCGGGAACCAACCTCAACCCAGCCGAC